>DATHTQ010000216.1:0-4085 GCA_035463055.1 Candidatus Limnocylindria bacterium | reverse complement strand
ACCGCGAAAACCAGCGGGAACACCATGACCAGCGCGGTCAGCGCCAGCATGAGGTAGATGACGGCGTCTCCCCCGCGCGAGCGGTTGGGCTTGCGCCTCTTCGCGATGCTCTTCGGTGCCTGCCTGTTCACGGCCCTTGCGGTCATCTCAGGTACCTATCCTTTTCAGCATCCCCTGGATGGCGCGGTTGGTCAGGATCATCACGAGGAACAGCAGCGTCGCGATGGCCGACGCGTAGCCCATGTCGAAGCGCGTGTAGCCGTAGTCGAACAGGTGGGTGACCACCGTGTGGGCGGCGTAGTCGGTGGACGGGTAGCCCGTGAGCGCCATGGTCTGCTCCGCCACCGTGAAGGCCGCGGTGATGGACATGACCGCACCGAACAGCAGCATCGGGCGCATGTTGGGCAGCGTGATGTAGTAGAGTTCCTGCCAGCGGTTGCGCACCCCGTCCACGTACCCCGCCTCGTACTGCGCGCGGTCCACGCCCTGCAGGCCCGCCACGAACGCGAGGAACCCCGTGCCCATGCTCATCCACAGCAGCACCAGCACGACGACAGGCATCATGTACTTGGGGTCCGTCAGCCACAGGATGGGCGCGCTGGCGATGCCCGTGCGCACGATGAACGCGTTGAGGTAGCCGTACACGTCGCCGCGGAAGATGACGGAGAAGATGAAGTAGGCGTTGCCCGCGATGGACGGGGCGTAGAACACGACCACGGCAACGGAACGCAGCCACCGGGGCAGCTCGCTGATGAACCACGCGAACATGAACGACAGCAGATAGCCGACGGGGCCTGTGATGACCGCGATGATGAACGTGTTCTTGACCGCGATGAGGAAGATGTCGTCCTGCAGGACGAGGTTGATGTAGTTGGCGAATCCGACGGGCCTCGCGGGCTCGAGGATGTTGTAGTAGGTGAAGCTGTAGCGGATGGAGGTGAAGATGGGGAGGATGTAGAACGTGAAGAACAGCACCGCGAACGGCAGCAGGAACAGGTACGCCGCCTTGTGCTGCCTGGCGCGGTAGCGCATGGAGGCGAGCCGCTTGCGGCGCAGGGCAACGTACTTGGACAGCGTGCTCATCGCGCGGCCTCCCCCGGGCCCATGAGCCCGAACTCGGCCCGCTTGCGCGCGATTTCCTTGTCGATCTGGCGCGCGTAGTCGAGGATGGTCTCCCGCGGGTCCACCTTCTCGTTGATGACCTTGCGCACCGCGTTGGTGATGCTGCGCCCGGTGTAGTACCCGCCCGCGATTTCACGGAAGCCCACGGCCTGGTCCAGCGCGGCGTCCAGCACCGAAAGCTGCCTCGCGCTCCAGGGCAGCTCGCGCAGCGCCGCCGCGTTGGCGCTGGGGTAGCGCGCCGACGGTCCCAGCACCGCCTCGATCTCGCGCCCGAAGCGCACCTGGGCGTCCTTGCCGGTCCACCACTTCATGAACTCCCAGCCCCGCGCGCGAACCCGCGCGTCCGGGGTCGCGACCATCATGCAGCTCGCGCCCTGGGAGTGGACGGAGTGGTCGACGAACTGCTGCCCTCCAGCGCCTGTCTGTATTGTGCCGGGAATGAAAGTAAAATCCCATAAGCCGCGGATCTCCGGCGCCGAAACCGCTAGGGTGTTGAAAGTGGTGAAGTCCGCGATGCCCAGCGGCATCTCGCCGGAGCGGAAACGGCTGATGAAGTCGAACTCCTTGGGCAGCCCGTAGTCGGTGTAGAGCGAGGTGTAGAAGTCGAACGCCTGGACGGCGGGCTCCTCGTGCAGGAGCGTGCGCGTGCCCTCTGCGTCGTAAACCTGCGCGCCGAGCTGGTACATCAGCGAGTACAGCGCGAACTGGTTGGGCGCGGCGATGGTGGGGTAGGGGATGCCCACGGACATGTTGGCGCTCTGGATGGTGGGCAGCATGCCGACAAGCTCGTCCCAGGTCCGGGGCGGGGTCAGGCCCAGCTCGCCCAGAATGTCCTGCCGGTAGAACAGCACGCTGATGACCTGCGTCTCTGGCAGCGCGTAGACGCCGCCGCGCCAGCTCAGCGCCTCGTAGGCGCTGGGGCGGAAGCGGGCGATGACCTCCGGGAAGTCCGGGAACTGCGTCAGGTCCTCCGCGGCGTTGCGCAGCGCGTAGTTGACCGGGTTCCACGTGTCGGTGGACACGACGACGTCCGGGCCGTTGCCCGCGACCACCGCGCCCAGCAGCGCGGTCGGGTCCACGAGCTTGATGTTGGCCTTGATGCCGGTCAGCGGGGTGAAGGTGTCGTCCACCATCGTCTTGAGCACGGCGGACTGGTCGCGCCCCGTGAGCAGCCACACCTCCAGCGCCTCACCGTCCTCATACACGTCGCCCAGCGCGTCGTAGTCCACGAAATAGGAGGCAGCGGTCGAGGCGATTTCGTGCCCCAGCCCGGCGAGCGGGGCCTGCGGCGCAGCCGGCGCGGGCGCATCCATGCCCTGGATGCGGATGCTGTCGATGTCCAGCTTGATCTCGCCCATCGCCTGCATCGCGGTGCCCAGCGACGTGATGTTGTCCTTGAAGTTGACGAACGCGCCGGTGATGCGGTACGGGTCCTGGGCGAACGTCTCCAATTGCGTGGCCAGCGTCTGGGCGGCGGCGACCTTGTCCGACTTCTGCCCCGTGAACGCGACGGCGCGGTCCACGACGCTGTACAGGCGCTTGCTCTCCAGCATCATCGCCTCGATGACCTCGGGATACACCTGGTGGATGTTGTAGTCGCGGAACGTGTCCGGGTTCACGCCGGTCAGGACCAGGATCTTGCGGTACATCTGGTTGAGGCGGTACACGCTGTCGTCCAGCGAGGTCAGGATGCCGCCCATGACGCCCAGCGAGGCCTCCAGCCGCATGGTGTGCATGCCCTTGGTCAGGTAAAAACGGTACGCTCCGTCCGGGCCGCCCAGCTGGATGTGCTGCCAGGCGTTGGAATATGCCACGCCGATGTCCGCGGCCTCGCGGAAGGGCAGCTCGCCGTCAATGGTCAGCCGCCGGGTGGACACCGCGCCGCGCTGGTAGCGCTGGCGCGCCTTGATGGAGATGGTATAGAACCCGTCGCCCGGCGCCTCGAACTCCCATTCGATCCACTGCCCGGGGATGCGCCACGGGTCCCCGCCGATGTAGTTGAGCACGACGCGCTGCAGGTCCGTGGGCTCGGTGTCGGGGGAGGAGCGGTCGTACCTGGCGTACAGCGAGGGAGACGAGCGAAGGTGCGCGTCCTCGCCCTGCAGCACAACATTTGCCCGCAGCGATGAGCCCTCCGCTGGCCTGTCCTGCGTCCGCGCGCGGTAGGACGCGTAGTCCTCCGCCGGGGCCACCGGCTCCAGGGAAAGGGAGCGGATCGCCGCGGGCTCGCTGACCGCCTCCAGCGTGAGGGTGTTGATGCCCGCGTGGAAGGAAAAGGCGTAGGGCTCGTCCTCGTACCCCATCGCGTCCGTGAAGAACGCAGCCTGCCAGCCGAAGACCTCTTTCTGCGCGGGGCGTATCTGGTTGCCGCGGTTGTCCGTCCTGGGCTTGCCGTCGTCGGTCCACATACGTGGGAACAGCATCGCCTCCGCGCCGCGGAAGGGGGTCTCGCCGTTGATGAGCACTCCGCGCTCAACGTCCACGCCGCGCCCGGGCGCCGCGAGGTATTCCATGCGAAGGCGGTACAGCCCCGCTTCCGGCACGCTGAAGGAGAACGTGGCCGCGGAGCCTTCCTCCATCGCGAGGCCCTCCGCGCCGCCCAGGTACCGCGCCCCGCCGCGCGCCATGAAGGAGGACAACGGAACCTCGATACGGGTTTGCGGCCTTGCGGCATCTTCGTGCGAGGCGAGGTACAGCGCGTAGGTGTTCTCGCGGCCGATGCCGATGACGGTGCGCTCCAGGTCCTCGCCCTCGTACTTGTGGCGGAAATCCGTCGCGCCGCCGGATAGCGACACCCACGCCACGACCAGGAGGATGAGCGCCGGCAGGATGAGGAGGCCGGGGCGCTTCGCCAGGGCCTTCATGCCGGGACCACCTCCTTACCGCCGTTTTCTTGAATCCGTCCGGGATTGGGTCGAATCCGTTCCCGCCTCACGCCTATAATTGGATGCACCAAACAATCC
>DATHTQ010000215.1:0-10587 GCA_035463055.1 Candidatus Limnocylindria bacterium | reverse complement strand
GGTTGGTCGGCAAGCTTCCGCCGCTTTCGGCGGTGAACCCTGGCGAGCCGGAGACCGCTGGCACGGTCACCAAGATATATAGCGCCGACACCTGGACGTACGCCACCGTGACGACGCAGGCCATCATCGACGCCGTCAACGAGGCCTACGCCCAGAGGCCCTGAGCGGATCACCACCAGAAAGGCGGAAAGGGAGCATCCATGAGTTTGACTTTCAAAGGCGGTATCCACCCGCTCAGGGACATGCACGAGGGCAAGGGGGCGAGCAAGGCCCAGGCCATCCGGCCGCTCGTTCCCGCGAGCGTCACCATCCCTATGGACATGCACATCGGCGCGCCGAGCCTGCCCACCGTCAAGAAGGGTGACCGGGTCCGGCTGGGCCAGGTCATCGGCACGGCACAGGGCCGCATCGGCATCCCGGTGCACGCGAGCGTTTCAGGTGAGGTGACCTTCGTCGGCACCCGGCAGATGCTGGGCAAGATGCCGAGCATGTGCGTCGCCATCACCAGCGACGGCCTGGACGAGTGGACGGAACTTTCCCCGCTGGGCAGCGTCGAGACCGCGCCTGCGGACCGGATCGTGCAGGCCGTGCTGGACGCCGGCATCTGCGGCCTGGGCGGCGCGTGCTTCCCGACCCACGTCAAGATGAGCCCGCCGGAGGGCAAGACGGTTGACACCGTCATCCTCAACGGCGCGGAGTGCGAGACCTTCCTCACCGCCGACCACCGCCTCATGCTGGAGGAGTCCGCCCGCATCGTGGACGGGCTGCGGGCCATCATGCGCGGCATGAACGTCCCGCGCGGCATCATCGCCGTGGAGGACAACAAGCCGGACGCCTACCAAACCATGCAGGAGGCCGCCCGCGGCCGCGAGGGCGTCAGCGTGGTAAAGGTGCGCACCAAGTACCCGCAGGGAGGGGAGAAGCAGCTCATCCAGGCGGTCACGCGCCGGGAGGTTCCGTCCGGAGGGCTGCCGATGGACGCGCACGTCGCCGTGTTCAACGTGGGCACCGCCGCCGCCGTCGCCGACGCAGTCACGCTGGGAAGGCCCGTCGTTTCGCGCGTCACCACGGTGACCGGGGCTGTCAACGCGCCCTGCAACCTGCTGGTCCGCATCGGGACGTCCTTCCAGGACGCGATTGACGCGGCCGGCGGCTTCGCCGGGGAGCCGGGCAAGATTTTCGCCGGCGGCAGCATGACCGGCATCGCGGTCCCCAGCACCGCCGTCTCCATCACCAAGGCGAACAATGGCGTCGTCGTGCTGGGCGTCAAGGACTCCGCCCTCTTCGAGCCGACGCCCTGCATCCGCTGCGCGCGCTGCGTGCGCGCCTGCCCGGTATACATCAACCCGCAGAAGCTATTCGAGCAGTTCACCGCGCAGGACCTCAAGCGTATGAAGGACGACAACGTCATGGACTGCATCGTCTGCGGCTCGTGCTCCTACGTCTGCCCCGCCAAGCTTCCGCTGGCCCCTTCCTTCAAGGAAGCGAAGGAAAAGATCACCGCGAGGAGGATATAAGCATGAGCCTGCGCTTGTCCCCGGGACCACACCTCGTCGGCAGGGAGAGCACGCAGACTCTCATGCTGGACGTCCTCATCGCCCTCGTGCCCGCCAGCGCCGCCGGCGTCTACCTGTTCGGCATCCGCGCGCTCTGGGTCCTCGCCGTCGCCGTGGCCTCAGCCGTCCTGTGTGAAGCCGGCTGGCAGAAGCTCACCGGCAAGCCCGTGCTCATCCGGGACCTGTCCGCGGCCGTCACCGGGCTGATCATGGGGCTGAACCTGCCCGCCGACGCCCCGCTGTGGCTGCCGGCCGTGGGCAGCGCCATCGCCATCCTGCTGGTCAAGCAGCTGTTCGGCGGCATCGGCCAGAACTTCGTAAACCCCGCCATCCTCGCGCGCGGCATCCTGGTGTCCTCCTGGCCCGCCCGGATGACCGTGTACCCGATGGTCATGCGCGTCCTGGGGAACACCAATGTCGTCACGGGCGCGGACGCCGTCAGCGGCGCCACCGCGCTCATCCGCCCCTCCGGGTATGCCGTATATGACCTGCTGCTGGGCAACATCCCCGGCACCATCGGCGAGGTCAGCAAGGTGGCCATCCTCGTCGGCCTGCTCTACATGCTGTTCGTTGGTACCGTGTCCTGGCATATCCCCGTGACGATGGTGGGCACGGTCGCGCTGTTCACCTGGCTCGTGGGCGCGGACCCGGTCAAGGCCATCCTCTCCGGCGGGCTGATGTTCGGCGCGGTGTTCATGGCCACCGACTACGTGACCAACCCGCTGCTGCGGCGCGGGCACATCATCTTCGGCGTCGGCGCCGGCCTCATCGTGGCCGTCATCCGCAGCTACGGCGCTTTCCCGGAGGGCGTCACCTACGCCATCCTGCTCATGAACATCCTGACTCCCCTGATCGACCGCATGTCCAAAAGAAGAGTGTATGGGACGGTGAAGCAGCATGCCTGACACGAGAAACACCATGCGCGGGGTATTCCTCAACGGCGTCCTCAACGAGAACCCTGTCTTCCGTCTGGTCCTGGGGGTCTGCCCGACGCTGGCGGCCACCACAAGCGGCAACAACGCCGTCGGCATGGGCCTGGCGGCCACGTTCGTGCTGCTGGGCAGCAACCTGGTCATCAGCATGCTGCGCAACATCATCCCGGACAAGGTGCGCATCCCGGCCTTCATCGTCGTCATCTCGACGTTCGTGACCATCGTGCAGATGCTCATCCAGGCGTTCGTGCCGGCGCTGTACGAGGCGCTGGGGCTGTTCATCCCGCTCATCGTGGTCAACTGCATCATCCTGGCCCGGGCGGAGGCGTTCGCCAGCAAGAACAGCGTCCTCAGGTCCGGGATGGACGGCCTTGGGATGGGCATGGGCTTCACGTTCGCGCTCATCCTCATCGGCGCGGTGCGCGAGATCCTGGGCACCGGCTCGCTGTTCGGGATCAACCTGCTGGGCGGCGGCTTCGAGCCGATGCTGCTGGCCGTCATGGCGCCGGGCGGCTTCATCTTCTTCGGCCTCGTCCTCGGGGTGTACAACCTGGTGCAGGACCGCATCTCCTCGCGGAAGGGAGCGAAGGCATAATGCAGTTCACGCTGTCGAATTTCCTGCTGTTCATGGTCAACTGCGTGCTGACCAACAATTTCATCTTCTCGCGCTACCTTGGATGCTGCCCGTTCCTGGGCGTATCCGGCAAGGTGGAGACCGCGGCCAGCATGGGCATCGCGGTGACCTTCGTCATGGGCCTCGCCTCGCTGGTGACCTACATGGTCAACCAGTTCCTGCTCGTCCCGCTGAGCATCGGATACCTCAACACGATCTCGTTCATCCTCGTCATCGCGGCGATCGTGCAGTTCGTGGAGATGTTCCTCAAGAAATCCCTCCCCGCGCTGTACAACGCGCTGGGCATCTACCTCCCGCTCATCACGACCAACTGCGCGGTGCTTGGCGTCACCATCCTGAACATCAACCAGCGCTACGACCTGCTGTGGTCGGTACTCAACGGCGTGTTCGGGGGCGTCGGGTTCCTGCTGGCCATCGTGCTGATGGCTGGGGTGCGCGAGCGGCTGGAGAGCAGCAACATCCCGCGGGCGTTCAAGGGCTTCCCCATCAGCCTGGTCGTAGCCGGCCTGATGAGCGTGGCGTTCCTGGGCTTCGCGGGCCTGGGCAACTGAGGGTAAGGGGCAGAAGATGAACTATACCGCAATCCTGTATGCTGTCGCGGCCCTGGGGGGCCTGGGGATCCTGTTCGGCCTGCTGCTTACTTTCGCCTCCAAGAAGTTCGCCGTGCCGGTGGACGAGCGGTTCGCCCTCGTGCGCGAGGCCGTCGCCGGCGCGAACTGCGGCGCGTGCGGCTATCCCGGGTGCGACCCCTATTCCCACGCGGTCGTCAAGGGCGAGCGCATCGACCTGTGCACCCCCGGCGGCCAGAAGACCATCGACGCCCTGTCGAAGATCATGGGGCAGGAAGCCCCCACGATGGACGTGCAGGTTTCCCGCGTCCTGTGCCAGGGCGAGAAGGGCGTGGTCAAGCCCCGGTTCGACTACAACGGCCTCGCGACGTGCCACACCGCCGTCAGCCAGGGGGGCGGCCCCAACCTGTGCGTGTACAGCTGCGTGGGCTACGGCGACTGCGTGAAGGTGTGCCGCTTTGACGCGATGCACATCGAGAACGGCATCGTCGTCATCGACGAGGACAAGTGCACAGCCTGCGGCATGTGCGTCAAGGAGTGCCCGCGCAGCGTACTGAAGATGCTGCCCAAGGCCGCCCGCGTGACGGTGCGCTGCCAGAACCAGTACCCGCCCCGCGAGTCGCGCGAGGCGTGCGACCGGGCCTGCATCGCCTGCAGGCGCTGCGAGAAGGCCTGCAACTACGACGCCATCCACGTCATCAACAACTGCGCCATCATCGACCCCAGCAAGTGCACGCTGTGCGGCGAGTGCGTCAAGGTGTGCCCGACCAAGTGCATCGAGCAGCTCGCCTGATGTATGGAGACTGCGCTGGGGCCGGCCAACAGGCGTGAGCGCGAGCGGGCGGGCCGCCGCGCGTCTGTGCTGGGCCTGCTGACCAACGCGTTGCTGGCCGCCGTCAAGATCACCGCGGGCACGCTGTCCCGGTCGGTCTCCATCACGGCGGACGGGTTCAACAACCTCTCGGACACGGGCAGCATCCTGGTGTTCTTCATGAGCCTGCGGCTTGCCCGCAAGCCGGGGGACAGGGAGCACCCGTTCGGACATGCCCGCATCGAGTATATCGGCTCCCTGGCCATCGGCATCATCATCCTGGGGATTGGGATCGAGCTGCTCAGGGGCAGCGTCCGCGCCATCGCGTCCCCGCAGGCGCCGGAGTTCTCGTGGTGGATCCTGGGCATGACCCTGCTGTCCATCCCTGTCAAGGCTTTCCAGTACAGATACTATAAAACGAAGGGGCGGCGCTACGACATGCCCGCCCTTTCCGCGTCCGCGCAGGACAGCTTCAACGACATCCTCATCACCTCCTCCGTTGCCGCGGGGCTGCTGGTGTCCCGCTTCGCGGGCGTCATGCTGGACGGCTGGCTTGGCCTGGGGGTGTCCCTGTTCATCCTGTTCACGGCCCTGAAGGTGCTCAGGTCCACGCTCGACAGCCTCATCGGCGCCGAGCCGGACAGGGGGCTGGGGGACGCGGCGCTGAAGATCCTCAGGAGCTACCCCGAGATCCTCGACGTGCACGACTTCGTCCTGCACAACTACGGCCCGGGCCGCAACATGGCCAGCGTCCACGCGGAGGTGGAGGCCGGGCAGAGCCTGCTGGACATCCACGAGGTCATCGACCAGGCCGAGCGGGAGATAGGGGAAAAGCTGGGGATCAGCATCCTCATCCATATGGACCCTGTCGTTCCCGACGACGAGCCCGGGCAGGAAACGCGGGCGCAAATCTCGGCGTTCCTGGCAGGGATGCAGCCCCCGCTGCGGCTGCACGACTACCGCGTCGTGCCGGGCAAGCGCGTCGTCAAGCTCATCTTCGACATATCCGTCCCCAAGGATTACCCGCGCGCGGATGAATTGATGCACGAGGTGGGCGATTTCGCGAGGACGCTCGATCCCAGGCACGTATGCGTCATCGGCATCGACCGCGACTACTTCGCCCCGGAGGGGGAAGCGCAGGCATGAGGGCCGCCGCCATCCTCTGCCTCGTCGCGGCCCTGCTGGCGCCGCTCTCATATGCTTCGGCCGCAAGCCCGGAGGCGGCGCCCGCCGGCGCGCTGCCCGTTATGAGCAAATACACATCCACGGCGGATAGCTTCACGGTCCTTACGGACGACATCCTCCATGCGCAGCTCACCGACGCGCAGATGGCGGAGCTGCTCTTTGAGCTGAGCCGGCAGGGCGAGAACGCGGCTGATTTTGTTGTCCTCCCCGAGGGCTTCACGGAGCCCGCCGCCGGGCTGGACGGCATCTATTCGCTGCTGCTCATCGGGGTGGACACCGACGGGCAGGGCATCACGGGCCGCAGCGACACGATGGTGCTTGCCGTCGTCAACACCCGGGAGAGGACCGTTCGCCTGGTCAGCTTCCTGCGGGACCTGTACGTGCGCATCCCCGGCCGGGGGAACAACCGGCTCAACGCGGCGTACGCGTTCGGCGGGCCGGAACTGCTCGTCCGCACGCTGGCCCAGACCTTCGGCGTCCAAGCAGACGGGTACCTCGCGGTGGACTTCGGGCTGATGGCGCGGCTGGTGGATGCCATAGGCGGCATCGAGATGTACGTCAGCCCTGAGGAACTGTCCCCGCTCAACGGCATCCTCGGGTACTACAACTACCTGCACGGCGCGCCGGAGAGTGAGGGGATGCTCGGGCAGCCCGGCAACGTCCGGCTGACGGGCCTGCAGGCGATGAGCTACGCGCGCATCCGAAAGCTGGACAGCGATTTCGGGCGCGCCCAGCGCCAGCAGAAGACGCTGGCCGCCATCGCCTTGCGCCTGGGCGAGATGGACCCCATCTCCCTGTTCACGCTGGTCGGCGGGGCAGCGGCCCAGGTCAGGACGGACGTGACCCTGCAGGACGCCCTGGCGCTCGTGCGGGAGGCGATGCCGCTCTCCGGCTACCGCGTGGAATCGCTGAGCGTGCCCGTGGCCGGCGGCAGCAAGAACATGATGAAGAACGGCGCCTACTTCCTCCTGCCCAACGTCAGGAAGAATACCAGGGCCATCCGGGAGTTCCTGGGCATCCCGGGGGAATGACGGCCCGCCCGCTTGCCCGAACCCCGGCCCCCGGCTGAGGGTTTGCTTGATTTGACGGGGCCGGGTATGTATAATCAAGCCGCAGCATAAAGGAGGGAATACCGATGTACAAGCCTTTTATCGAACAGGCGACGGATAAAATGGAGAAGACCAAGGACGTGTACCGCCGGGAACTGCTGGGCCTGCGGGCCGGCAGGGCCAACCCCAAGCTGCTGGACCGCATCATGGTCGACTACCATGGCACCCAGATGCCGCTTCCGCAGATGGCCAACATCATGTCCCCGGAGCCGCGGATGCTGACCATTTCCGTGTGGGACCAGAAGGCCATCCCGCTGGTCGAGAAGGCCATCCAGAAAAGCGACCTGGGCCTCAACCCCGCCAACGACGGCAAGGTCATCCGCCTGGTCATCCCCGAGCTCAACGAGGAGCGCCGCCGCGACCTGACCAAGATCGTATGGAAGGGCGCGGAGGAAGCCAAGGTCGCCATCCGTTCCATCCGCAGGGACGCGATGGAGCATATCAAGAAGCTTAAGAAGGATTCAAAAATCACCGAGGACGACCAGCGCAAGGCCGAGGACGAGCTGCAGAAGATCACGGACAACGCCATCAAGCACATTGACGAGATGGGCCGTGACAAAGAGAAGGAAATCATGGCGGTCTGATGGAAGACGTATCAGGCCTGCCCCTGCGCGAAGCCCTGGGTGAGCTTCAAAAGGCCGGCGTCGAGCCGGCCGTTGAATATGCCGACCCGCCGGTGAAGGGCTTCAGCGCCGAGGGGCGCACGCCCCGCGCCGTTATGCTGCGCGGCGGGCGGCTCATCGTTTCCCGCTTCCGCGACGGAAGCCCGGCCGAATGACGCAGGGCGCGAGGCCGTTCCCCAGGCACGTCGCCGTCATCATGGACGGCAACGGCCGCTGGGCGAAGCAGCACGCGGTCAGCGTGGCCGCGGGGCACCGCAGGGGCGTGGAGGCCCTGCGCGAAATCATCCGGTACAGCAGCGACGCGGGCCTTGAGGTATTGAGCCTGTACGCCTTCTCGACCGAGAACTGGACGCGCTCCCCCGCCGAGGTCGCGGCTCTGATGCGCCTGGTGGTCGAGTTCTTCCGCAGCGAGATCGACGAACTGGACGCTAAGGGCGTGCGCATCCGTATTTTGGGCGAAAAAGGTGCGCTGCGGGACGGCGCGGCGCAGGCATGCGCCATGGCCGAGGAGCGCACCGCCGGGAACCGGGGGCTGCAGCTCAACATCGCGCTCAATTACGGCGCCCGGGACGAGCTGCTCCGCGCCGCGCGGATGGCCATGCAGGATATGTTGGCCAGCGGGCGCGCGCCGGAGGAACTGGCCTTCCCCGACATCGAGGGAAAGCTGTACACTGCGGGGCAGCCCGACGTGGACCTGCTCATCCGCACCAGCGGGGAGCAGCGGCTGAGCAATTTCCTGCTCTGGCAGTGCGCGTATGCCGAACTGCTCTTCGTGGATACGCTGTGGCCGGACTTTACCGCCGACGACTTCCGGGCGGCATTGGAGGCGTATTCCCGCCGTGACAGGCGGTTTGGGGGGCGTTCGGTATGACGAAACGCATCGTGACGGGCGCGGGGCTCGGGGCTTTGTTGCTGCTGGCCATCTGGCTTGGGGGCTGGGTGTTTGCCGTGCTGTGGATCGCGTGCGTCTGCATCGCGCTGTACGAGATGTTCCACGTCATCTCCTGCGCCGGCCATGACATCGTTGCATGGCCGACCTGGGTCGCGCTGCTGATCGCCATCCCCGGGTTCCTGCTGCTGACCCAGGTGCCCGGCCTTCTGCTGCTGGTCATCCTGGTAGCGGCGACGCTGCTGCTGGTCACCACGCTGGTGATATTCTCCAGGGAACCAAAACTGGAGGACCTGCTGACGTCGCTGCTGCCGCTGTTCTGCGTGGCGCTCACTGGCATGAGCCTGCTGGGGATGACGCGCATCACGCCGGCCACCACGCAGCGCGTCTATATGTCCCTGGCGTTCTTCATCCCGGTCATCGGAGACCTGGCGGCGTTCTTCGTCGGCATCCGGTACGGCAAGACCAAGCTGAACCCGCCCGTCAGCCCCAACAAGACCATTGAAGGCGCGCTGGCGGGCCTTGCCGGCAGCGTGCTGACCGCCTGCGCGGTCTACGCGGTCGGGCGCTGGGCGGGGGCGCCCCTGCCCCGGTTTTTCCATTTCCCGCTCATGGGCCTGCTTGGCGGCGCGGCGGGACAGATCGGCGACCTGTTCGCCTCCCTCGTCAAGCGCCACTGCAAGGTCAAGGATTACAGCCAGATCTTCCCCGGGCACGGCGGCATGCTGGACAGGCTGGACAGCATCCTGTTCGCCGGCACGCTGGTGTTCCTGTACCAGGCTATCCCCCAGACCATCCGATGACGGCCAAAAGGCGCGTCGCGCTGCTTGGCTCCACGGGATCCATCGGCACGCAGGCGCTGCAGGTCATCGCGCTGCACCCGGAACGCTTTGACGTCGCCGCGCTGACCGCGCACAGCAACCGGGACCTGCTCTTCGAGCAGGTCCGCAGGTTCCGTCCGGCGTTCGCAGCCCTCACCGCAGGCGAAACCGAAATCCCGGAGGACCTGCGGTTCTGCGAATGGGGTTTCGGCGAGGACGCCCTGGTCACTGCCGCGCGCGACGTCCCGTGCGACGACGTGCTGGTCGCGGTCGTCGGCATGGCGGGCCTGCCCAGCGTGCTCGCGGCGAGGGAAAGCGGCAGGCGCGTGCTGCTGGCCAACAAGGAGGCGCTGGTCGCGGGGGGAGGCCTGGTCATGGACCTGTGCCCCCCGGACGAGGCGAACCCGTCGCTCATCCCCGTGGACAGCGAGCACAGCGCCGTCTTCCAGTGCCTGCGGGCCGCGGGGACGCCGTATGAAAGCATCACGCTGACCGCGTCCGGCGGACCGTTCCGCACCTGGGACGCGCAGCAACTGGCGACAGCCACGCTGGAGGACGCCCTGCGGCATCCAACCTGGAACATGGGCCGTAAGATCACGGTGGATTCCGCGACGATGTTCAACAAGGCGCTGGAAATCATCGAGGCGAAGTGGCTGTTCCGCGCGGAACCCGGCCAAATCGACGTCCTCATCCATCCCGAGAGCGTCATCCACTCGATGGTGCATTTCCGGGACGGCGCCACGCTCGCGCAGATGGGCGTACCGGACATGCGCACGCCCATCGCCTACGCGCTTGGCTTCCCCGGGCGGCCGGAGAGCGGCGCCGGCGCTTTGCGCCTGGGCGCCATGGGTACATTGCGGTTTGAGGAGCCGGACCCCGTTCGGTTTCCCGCGCTGCGCCTGGCCTACGAGGCGCTTGCCGCGGGCGGCACCGCCTGCTGCGTGCTCAACGCCGCCAACGAGGAGGCGGCGGGCGCTTTCCTCGGCGGGTCCCTCCGCTACACCGGCGTCGCCGCGGTGGTGGAGGAGACACTGGGCCGCGTCCCCTCCACGAAGGCGGACTCCCTCGAAAACATCCTGCGGGCCGACACGATTGCCCGGCAGGCGGCAAGACGACTCATCAAGGAAGGATTCCCGAGAAAACGATGACATTCCTGTACGTCCTGGCAGCGGTCGCGCTGTTCGGCATCCTGATCACCGTGCACGAAGCCGGCCATTTCTTCGCGGCGCGGTTCATGCGGATTCCTGTGCGGGAGTTCGCCATCGGCTTCGGGCCCAAACTGCTGCATTGGAAAAGCAGGAAGCACGATACCGACTTCTACCTTCGCGCGATACCCCTGGGGGGCTACTGCGCGTTCTACGGCGAGGACGACGCGCAAGGGGAGTACAAGGACGACCCGCGCGCGTTCGGCAGGTACCCGGTCTGGAAACGGCTGGTCACGATCGCCATGGGCCCCGC
>DATHTQ010000214.1:0-6431 GCA_035463055.1 Candidatus Limnocylindria bacterium | reverse complement strand
CCTGCGCGAGGAGCTGCCGTTCATGGCGTCGGAGAACATCCTCATGCGCGCCGTCAAGCGCGGGGGCGACCGCCAGGAGCTGCACGAGCGCCTGCGCGCCCACTCCCAGGCCGCGGGCAGGCGCGTCAAGGAGGAGGGATTGGACAACGACCTGCTCTCCCGCGTCGCCGGGGACCCGGCGTTCGGCCTGGAGGCGCGTGAGCTGGAGCGCCTGCTGGACCCCGCGCTGTACACCGGCCTCGCGGCACGGCAGACGGAGGAGTACCTGCAGGGCGAAGTCCTGGAGGTATTGGAGCGCTTCGGCGGCGTCCGCGAAACCGGCGCGGACGTGCGGCTCTGAGCGGGCACAGGTTCCGGGGCGGAAGGAGGCAGCGCGGTGTATGAGGTGAAGACGAAGCCGCAGGACGCGGACGTGCGGGCATACCTTTCCCGCGTGGAGCCGGCGCGCCGCCGGGACGAGGGCCTGCGCCTGCTGGAGGTGTTCGAACAGGAGACGGGCGCGAAGGGCGTGCTGTGGGGCGAGAGCATGGTCGGCTTCGGGACGTACCGCTACCAGCCCAGGTCCGGCAAGGCGGCGGAGTGGTTCCGGGTCGGGTTCGCGCCGCGCAAGGCAAAGCTCGTCCTGTACCTGCACATGCTACCGGGCCGGGAGGGGTTCCTTTCGAGGCTGGGCAGGCACACGACAGGCGTGGGGTGCGTGTACGCCAACGCCCTTGCCGACCTTGACGGGGGCGTGCTGCGGGAGATGATCCGCACGGCCTGGGACGAGATGGGCAGGCTGTACCCCACGTAATCCGAAAAGGAATCGCGGACGGCATTCAGGTCACGAAACGCATGAATCAAGGACGGCGCGGCGGTTTCCCGCCCGCGCCGTCCTTTTGTGTGCCGCGGCTCAGCCCAGCCGCCCGGACTCCTCGTTGAGCTGCCGCAGCTCCCGCGCCAGCCTGCGCGTCGCGGCGCCCGGCCGCATGCGCCACATCCAGTTGCCGCCCAGGGTCCCCGGCTGGTTCATGCGCGCGCCCTCCGGCAGGCGCAGCACGTCCTGCATCGGGACGACGGCCCTGTCCGCCGGGCTGTGCATCGCGGCGCGCAGGAAGGCGACCGTGATGTCCTCGTCCTTGCGCACCTGCAGGGCGAGCAGCGCCCAGACGCGCTCCTGCTCCGTGCAGCGCGCCCACCAGCCCAGCAGCGTGTTGTTGTCGTGGGTGCCGGTGTAGATGACCGAGTTCTTCGCGTGGTTCTTGGGCAGGTGCTCGTTGAACGGGTCGCCGGAGAAGGCGAACTGCAGCACCTTCATGCCGGGGTAGGCGCAGTAGTCAAGGAGGCGCCGCACCCGGTTGTTGACCGCGCCCAGGTCCTCCGCGACGATGCGCATATCCGGCAGCTGCTCCCGCACCAGGCGGAACAGGCTGCGCCCGGGGCCGTTCTCCCAGACGCCGTTGCGGGCGGTGGGCTCGCCCGCGGGAATGGAGTAGTAGTTGGCGAACCCGATGAAATGGTCCACGCGGGTCAGGTCGAACACGCGGCCCATGGCCTTAAGCCGCCGCAGCCACCACGCGTACCCGGTGCGCTTGAGGTATTCCCAGTTGTACAGCGGGTTGCCCCAGCGCTGGCCGTCCTCGGAGAAATAGTCCGGCGGCACGCCCGCGATGCGCACAGGCCGCCGCGCGCGGTCGAACTGGAAAATGTCCGGGTTGGCCCACGCGTCGGCGGAGTCCTCCGCGACGTAGATGGGCATGTCGCCGAAGACCTGCACCCCAAGCCTGTTCGCGAAGAGCTTGAGCGCGAACCACTGCCGGAAGAACAGGTACTGGATGAACACCTGCGCTTCCACCTGGTCGCGCAGCATCTCCCGGTACCGGGCCATCGCGGCCTGCTCGCGCATGCGGATGCCCTCGTCCGGCCACTCCATCCACGATATGCCGTCAAAGTGCCGCTTGACGGCCATGAAGAGGGCGAAGTCCTCCAGCCAGTCGGCGTTCTCCATGCGGAACTTCCGCACCTTTCCCGCCAGCCGCTTGCCGGACTGTTCCCAGGCCATCTCCAGGAAGCGCGCCTTGTGGGCGATGACCGCCGGGTAGTCCGCGGCGTCGGGGTTCCCGGGAAGCTCCAGCGCCTCGTCCGTCGTGAGGATGCCCTGGCTCTTGAGCGTGCGCAGGTCGATGAGCAGCGGGTTGCCCGCGAACGTGGAGAACGACTGGTAGGGCGACTCCGCGTAGCCGGTGGGGGAGATGGGCAGCACCTGCCAGATCCGCATCCCCGCCTCGTGCAGGAACGACGCGAAGGCCCGGGCCTCCGCCCCGAGCGACCCGAGCCCCTCCGGGGACGGCAGCGAGGTGAGGTGCAGCAGGATTCCGCTTTCGCGCATACGGTCGTTCCTTTACGGTGAAATGAGGACGCAGCCGGAGTAGGGGGCCAGGGTCACGGTGAAGCAGGTCAGCGCGGGCAGGCCGCCGCCGGTGTCCCACGCGTGGGGCATGGACGTGCCCTGCGGCACCTGCAGGACGGCGGGCGCGGGGCCGAAGTGCTGGACGACCGTCACGGCCCCCTTCCCCTGCCCGTAGCGGATGGCCATCACGGCGGGGTCGCCGTAGTCCACGGCCGTCGCCTCGCCCTCCAGCGCGCCCTCGATGCCCGCCCGCACGCGCAGCATGCCGCGGTAGAAGTGGAGCAGGGAATCCGGGTCGCCTTCCTGCTCCGCGACCCCTTCCCCGAGCCGCTGCCGCTGGCTGGCTTCGGGTGGCGGCTGCGCCATCCCCGGCGTGCCTTCCAGCGCCGACCACAGCATCGGCAGGCGCTTGTTCTCGTCGATGCCGGAGCCGGTCATGCCCAGTTCCTCTCCGTAGTAGATGAACGGGACCCCGGGCAGCAGCAGGTACGCCGCCGCGGCGACCTTCCCCTTTTGGGTATCCAGCCGCAGCATTCCCGCCGCGCGGCCCATGTCGTGGTTGGCGATGAACGGGGCGTTCTTCGCGCCGGGGTGCGCCGCGCGCACGGCGTTGCTCCATTCCGCGTTGCGCCTGGCCAGCGAGGCGCCCGTGCCCATGAGGACGCTCTTCACCAGGATGCCCCCGGCGTTGGCGAGCGGGAAGTCGAACAGGCTGTCGATGCCGCTGCCGTAATAGGAGAGGATGAGGCTCGCGTCGGTCCACGCCTCCGCGACGATATAGGCGGAGGGTTTTATCCGCTTGGCCTCCGCGTTGAGCCACGCGAGGAACGCGGCGTTCTGCCTCGGGCTCGCCTCGTAGTAGTGCAGGACCGCGTCCAGCCGGAAGCCGTCCGCGCCGCGCCCCAGCCAGAACGCCATGACGTCCGCGATTTCCCGGCGGACCAGCGGGTTGTCGAGGTTCAGGTCCGGCATGTGGCTGCCGAACTGGCCCTCGTAGGTCCACCCCGGCGCGCCGGGGGCCGGGTGCCCCCTGCCATCCCGCGAGAACGAATAGTAACCCGTGTACGGGTTGTGCGCCCGGCACGGCGTTTCCATCGCGCAGGGCTCCCGGCCGCACGGGTCCGCGGCGAGGCTCCCGAGGGCGCTCAGGAACCAAGGGTGCTCGCTGGAGGTGTGGTTGACCACGAGGTCGAGGATGAGGCTGAGCCCGGCCTTGTCGCTGGCGACAGCCAGGGCGTCGAAGTCCTCCAGCGTCCCGTACTGCGTGTCTACCGCCTTGTAGTCCAGCACGTCGTACTTGTGGTAGGAGGGGGATGGGTGGATGGGCATGAGCCAGATGCCGGACACGCCCAGCGATTGGATGTAGGGCAGTTTTTCCGTGACGCCCCGCAGGTCGCCCAGCCCGTCGCCGTCCGCGTCGAAGAAGCTGCGGACGAACACCTCGTACACCGCGCCGGTGAGGGCGAAGCCGTTCAGCGGCGACAGCAGGACCAGCAGGGCGCACAGCGCGCCCAGCGCCCGCAGAGGAATGCGCGGTTTACTGTGCATTGTCATCCCTTGACCGACCCGCCGGTGACCCCCTCGACGTAGAAGCGCTGCATGATGATGAACAGGATCGAGATGGGGATGGACACCAGCACGCCCCCGGCGGTGAACTGCGCGAAGTAGGTGTTGAGGTTGACCTTGTCGACCATCCGGTACAGCCCGACCGCGACGGTCTTCTGGCTGGAGATGCCGGAGTTGAGCATGATGTTGGCGAAGATGAAGTCCATCCACGGCACGAGGAACGCGCCGATGACGGTGTAGACGATGATGGGCTTGGACAGCGGCAGCACGATGCGCGTGAACACGACCGCCTCGCTGGCGCCCTCGATGTACGCGGCCTCGCGCATGGAGCCGGGCACCGTGTCGAAGAAGCCCTTGGCGACCAGGTACCCCAGGCCCGAGCTGGCGGAGTAGACCAGGATCAGCCCGATGTTGCTGTTGGTCAGCCCCAGCGACTTCATGATGAAGTAGACCGCGATCATGGACAGGAACCCCGGGAACATCGTGAGGATGCTGCCGTAGGTGATCATGTTCTTGCGCCCGGGGAAGCGCATGCAGCTCATCGCGTAGGCCACCATGAGCACGAACGAGCTGGAGATGATGCAGGTGAAGATGGCGATGGTCAGCGTGTTCATGAACCAGTTGGGGAACTGCGAAACGCTGTCCGTGCCGTAGAGCAGGGCGCGGTAGTTCTCCAGCGTCCACGCCGAGGGGAAGAAGGAGCGGATGTTGGGCCCCTTGTCCACCCCGAAGGAGGTCGCCACCAGCCAGATGATGGGGATGAGCCACACCACCGACAGGAACGCCAGGAAGGCGTGGCGGACGGTCTGCTTCACGAGCTTCATTGGAACCTCTCCTCCCTGTCGCCGCGCAGCATGATGCGGAAGGCGGTCACCGTGAAGACGGCGCTGATGAGGAAGATCAGGATGCCCAGCACGCTGGCCATCTTGAAGTTGTTGTAGTTCTGCGTCAGGCGGTACAGCCAGGTGACCAGCAGGTCGATCTCCTGCGCGTTGGAGTTGGCGAGCAGCTGGTCCTTGGTCACGTACACGTCGTTGGTCAACAGGTAGATGACGTTGAAGTTGTTGATGTTGTGGACGATGCTCGTCACCAGGTACGGCCCGGTCACGAACAGGATGTACGGCATCGTGATGCTGCGGAAGCTGTGCCAGGCGTTGGCGCCGTCGATCCTGGCGCTTTCCAGCAGGTCCTGGGGGATGTTCATGAGGATGCCCGTCGCGATGAGCATCAGGTAGGGGATGCCGATCCAGACGTTGATGAGGATGATCATGACCTTCGCCCACGTGGGGTCCGTGAGGAAGGGGATGTAGGCGGCCGTCACCGGGAGGATGCCCAGCTGCTTGAGCAGGCCCGTCAGCCCGATGTTGGCCGCGAGCGTGTTGACGATGCCGGTGTTGGCGAAGAAGTTGCGCACCAGCAGCAGCGACACGAACTGCGGCACCGCGATGGACACCATGAAGAACGTCCGCCACAGCCGCTTGAGCCGCGTCTTGCGGTTGTTGATGAACATCGCCAGCAGGATGCCCAGGATATAGTTGGTGAACGTCGCCGCGAACGCCCAGAGCAGCGTCCAGCCCAGGACCCTGGCGAACGAATACCCGAAGGTGGCCGTGGTGGTCGAGGTGAACAGCGCGCGGAAGTTGGCGAGCCCCACCCAGGTGAACAGGTTGGTGGGCACCATGTGCTGCCTGTCGTAGTTGGTGAAGGCGATGAGGATCATCACCAGCAGCGGCACGACGGTGAACAGGGTGATGCCCAGCACCGGCAGCGACAGCAGCGTGGTGTGGAACTTGCGGTTGAGGTGGTCGTGGAGGTCGTCCCGGAAGGTGTTGACGTGCCGCCCCGCCTGCCAGTCCGCGTGCACGCGGCGGACCGCGACGACGTTGCGCATCCACAGCACGAGGGTGACGAGGAGCACGAGGATGGCGATGAGCCCGAACAGCAGGATCTGGAAGGAGTGGTCGTAGTCGTTGACCTCGTTGCGTCCGGTCGCGGGGTTGTAGACGCTGGCGCGCTTGACCGTGCCCAGCGTGTCGAACCTCGTGAGGTACGGCCACAGCACCGTGGGGTAGAAGATGAAGAGGAACGCCTGCAGCAGCGTCACCAGCGCGCCCCTTGCGTACTGCCGCCGCGCGAAGTAGCCCGCGCCCCAGACGAGCAGGGACAGCCGCACCCACGCGTCGCCGTCCCGAAGCGCGTGGGCGAACTCCAGGAAGAAGCGCCGCGCGCCGGCCCACGCGCCGGCGAGCGCGCGCCCGATGGATGGGAAAAAGCCCCTGCTGCCGGGCGGCCCTGAGGTGAGCAGCGCCCCGCCCTGTTCGTTCACCTGCATGGCGGTCCTCCCTTACGTAAGGTGTGTCCGCCCGCGCGGGAGCGCGCGGGCGGACATAGGTTCAGGAACGTGTCTTGTTACTGGGGCGCGGCCGTGATGCCGGCGACCAGGTTGTCCAGCAGGGTCTGCAGGTCGGTGTTGTCG
>DATHTQ010000213.1:0-3839 GCA_035463055.1 Candidatus Limnocylindria bacterium | reverse complement strand
AGCATATGCTCACATATGGACACGCAATAACTTGTATATAATAACTCCAGTTGGTTTGTAACGCGGCTCATAATGCAATGGATGCCGCAATGGCCAACTCTGCGCGGCCGGGCCTTTCGCGTGCGGGGAACGGGTCACTCCCGCACCCACACCCGCATCTCGTTCTCCCCACGGTTCGCCCACGCGTAGTAGGGGATGAACGCCAGGTCCGCTTCCGCGCGCTCCCCCGGCGCGTCCGGGTACAGCGCCTCGCCGGCCGGGCGCTCCCGCAGCCCCTTCGCCTTCAAGGCCATGCCGCCGGGAAGGCCCGGCGCGTCTTCGTACGCGATGGCGGCGTCCCGCGGCAGGATGAGCTGGTGCAGCGCCGGGCCGTTGTCCCGCTCCTCCAGGCAGAACACCAGCGGCCCGCGCATCAGCGCGACGCGGCCCGCCTCCTCCGCCGCGCGCGCGTTCATGTACGCCCGGCGCGGGGGCATGTCCAGGCGCAGCGTGACCTCTGTGCCGTCGAACGGGCCCGCCAGGCGCGCGTAGCCGTCCCGCGGCGGCGCCTGGACGGCCTGCCCGTCCCGCTCCAGCGTGTACGACTTGCACCAGCCCGGCACGCGCAGCAGCACGTCGTACGCGCCCCTGCCCAGCGCCAGGCGCACGGCGCCGTCCCTGGGGTATTCCGTGCGCAGGGTGAGCGCGACTTCCGCGCCCCCGACGCGCACCGCGTACTCCCCCTGCACGTACAGGTGGACGGCGACGGCGTCGTCCTTCGCCGAGACCGCATACCGCGCCAGGGAGGACAGCAGCCGCGCCAGGTTGGGCGGGCAGCACGCGCACCCGAACCACGCGGGCCGCGTGGGGAGGACGTGCTTCTTCCGCCCGTCCAGGCGGCTGGCGGCAGGGTCGCAGGCGAGCGGGTTCACGTAGAAGAACCGCGTCATGTCCAGCGACATCCCCGCCAGGCACGCGTTGTACAGCGCGCGCTCCATCACGTCGGCGTATTCGCCCGAGACCGCGTCCTCCAGCAGCCGCCGGCAGAGCATCACGAGCGCGACGGAGGCGCACGTCTCGGCGTAGGCGGTGTCCGACGGCAGGTCGTAGTCCAGCGTGAACGCCTCGCCCAGGTGCGACGAGCCGACGCCGCCGGTCACGTACATCCGCCGCTGC
Source organism: Candidatus Limnocylindria bacterium (assembly GCA_035463055.1). Taxonomy (GTDB): domain Bacteria; phylum Bacillota; class Clostridia; order Christensenellales; family Aristaeellaceae; genus UBA6115. The sequence continues at coordinate 2,684 of DATHTQ010000213.1, read as the reverse complement.
GCGGCGTTTCGGAACAGCCGCTTCACCGCGCCCATGAGCGCGGCGTCCCCCGTGCGCAGGGCCACGTCCGCCGCCCCGCACAGCAGGTACAGCGCGCGCACGGCGTGCCCCTCCAGCGTCTCCTGCTCCTGCAGGGGCCTGTGGTGCTGGGCGTAGGTGAAGCCGTACGTCCCGCCGCCGTCGTACGCGCGGCCCAGTCTCGCCTGCTCCAGGACGAACCAATTGGGGGAGCGCCCGCGCTCATGGATGAAGAACGCCGCGAGGCGCAGGTACTCCTCCCTGCCCGTCGCGTCGTACAGCCGGCACAGCGCCAGCTCGATTTCCGGGTGGCCCGGCACGCCGCGCTTCTTTCCCTCTTCCGGGCCGAGAACGCTGATGATGTGCCGGGCGCAGCGCTGCGCGACGTCCAGCAGCGCGTCCTTGCCGGTCGCCTGGTAGTACGCGACGGCAGCCTCCATCAGGTGCCCGGCGACGTACAGCTCGTGGTCGTCCTTCAGGTTGGTCCAGCGTTTCCCGATATCGTTCAATTGGTAATAGGTGTCGAGGTAGCCGTCCTCCGCCTGCGCCTGGGCGATGAGCGCCACGGCCCCGTCCGCCAGCGCCTCCAGTCCCGGGTCCGGGCCCAGGCACAGCTGGTATGCCGCCGCCTCCAGCCATTTGTACAGGTCGCTGTCCTGGAAGCAGAAGCCCTCGTGCCCGGCCTGCTCCAGCCCCGCCGCGGCGCGGAAATTGCGGATGCAGCGCGACGGCGCGCCCCCCGGCACGCGGTCGTTGAGGGCCTCCCACTGCGCGGGCAGCATCACGCCGCGCACGCCCCGGACGACGGGCCCGAAGAACCCGCCGTCATGCGTTGCGCTGACTACCTCGCCGAAACACCCGCCCCGCCGCGCGTCCATGTCAGCCCCCCTCTTCCGGCCACTCGCCCACCGCGAGCAGCCTGCCGAATTCCTCCGGGGTGATGGGCATCACCGTGCCGTGCTTGAAGCCGTAGGGGAAGGAGAACCCTTCCTGCGCGCGCGTGAAACGCCCATCCGCCAGCGTGCCGGCGAGGAACGGCACGTACCCCTGCCCTTTCCCCGGCACGCCGTAATAATCCAGCATCAGCACCCAGCGCCCGTCCGGCAGCCGGTAAACCGCGGGCGCCTCGTACCAGGCCGCCTCCGCCTCCGGCAGCCCGCGCACGCCGCCTTGAAGGGGCAGGAACGGGCCCGTGAAGGATTCCCCGCGCAGCATCGTCACCCCCGCCGGGTTGGTCCCGCCCTTGACGAACAGGTACCAGACGCCGCCCTCCTGCACCATCGCGGAGTCTATCGCGGGGCCTTCCAGCAGGACCCGCGGCGCGCTCCATTCCCGGAAGTCCCTCGTCAGGGAATACCATACGTCGTGCGGCTTCCCTTCGCCCCTGCGCGTGGAGGACCACGACAGCAGGTACTCGCCGCTTTCGTCGTTTTTTACGCAGTCCGGCGCCCACATGCAGCCGAAACCGGTTCCCGGGAAGCGCAGCTCGCCCTGCTTGCCCCAGTGGACGAGGTCGGCGCTCTCCCAGCACATCAGGCAGTCGCTGCCGCGTCGCGCCACGTTGTCCCAGGATCCCTGGTACTTGCCCGGCATCCCGTAGGCGAGGCTCAGGTCGGTGGCGAACAGGCGGAACAGGCCGTCGTGGCAGCGCAGGACGCACATGTCCCGCACGCCCAGGTCGCCCCTGTAACTCCACAGGACGGGCCGCCCGCCGTTGAGGGCCTGCCAGCGCAGGCCGTCGCCGCTGACGGCGAAATGGACCTGCTCACCGTCGGGGGTCTTCTTTTCGCGGAAATGGACGAACAGCCAGGCCTGGCGCATGTGGGTCCGCCTTTCGCGTTTGTCTGGTCCCCGGCATTGTACCAGACCGTGCGCCGGGGCGGAACCCGCCTCCTATCCCGTGTTTCTCACCTTGGCAGCCGCGCGGGGATGGGATATAATCGCCGCGGCAGTACCGGCCGGGGAACCCTGTTCCCCGCCGCGTGAACGGTAATTCAAGAAGCAACTAAAAGGCGAATGCCAAAGGAGAGTATACCTTGAAGAACGCCCGGATGGTCCTGGACCGCGACTTCGCCGTCGGACAGGTGGACAAGCGCCTGTACGGCTCGTTCATCGAGCACCTCGGGCGGGCCGTGTACGGCGGCATCTACGAGCCGGGGCACCCCGCCGCCGACGCGCTGGGCTTCCGGCGGGACGTGCTGGACCTGGTAAAGCCCCTTGGCATGTCCGTCATCCGCTATCCGGGCGGCAACTTCGTGTCCGGCTTCAACTGGGAGGATTCCGTCGGCCCGCGCGAAAGCCGCCCGAAGCGCCTCGACCTCGCCTGGGGGACGACCGAGACCAACGAGGTCGGCCTGCACGAGTTCGTCACCTGGGCCCGGCAGGCGGGGTCGGACGTCATGTACGCGGTCAACCTCGGCACGCGGGGCCCGGACGCCGCGCGGGAGATCGTCGAGTACGCCAACCACCCCGGCGGCACGGCGCTGAGCGACCTGCGCGTGAAGAACGGCGCCAGGGAGCCCCTTGGCATCAAGCTGTGGTGCCTGGGCAACGAGATGGACGGCCCCTGGCAGATGGGCCAGAAGACCGCGTACGAGTACGGGCGCGTCGCCAACGAGGCCGCCAAGATGATGAAGTGGGTGGACCCGTCCATCGAGCTGGTAGCC
>DATHTQ010000212.1:0-3261 GCA_035463055.1 Candidatus Limnocylindria bacterium | reverse complement strand
CTTTTATTTCGAGCACCGCCACCGGCACGAAAACATGCTTTTGTATGAAGAGGAAGGCGCCACCGCGGGGATGCTCACGATGCTCCCCCTGCGGCTGCTGGCCGCGCCCAGCGCGCTCCCGGCGCGCTATATCTTTGCGGTCGCGACGCGGCTCTCCGCGCGCGGGCGCGGGGTGAGCACCCGGCTGCTGGAGGAGGCACACGCAAGGGCGGAGGCGGAGGGCGCGCGGGCGACCCTGCTGGTCCCGGCGAACGAGGCGCTCTACTCCTTCTATGGGAAGCGCGGGTATTCCACCGCTTTTTCTGTCAGCGAGAAGGAGTACACGGCCGCCGACATCCCCCCCGCCCCGCGCGGGGGCCTGCACCGGGCGTGCGGCATCAGCGAGTATATGCGCATCCGCCGCCAGGCGTTCGGGGGAAGCGGGCTGTTCGCGGACTGGGACTACGACGCGCTGGCCTACGCGGTGCGCGCGGCCGGGGCGTCCGGCGGCGGGCTCTTGTGCCTTCGGCGCGGGCAGGGCGAGGCCGCCGCGCTGTGCGAGCCGCGCGACGGCGGAGTCCGCGTCACGGAGCTCGCCTCCCTGGGGATGGGCGCGCCCGACTGCATGGCCCTCATCCACGCGCGTTTCGGCGCGCAGAGGTACCTGCTGCGCATGCCCCAGGGTGCGCTCCCCGGCGCGCCGGACCGGCCCTTCGCGATGGTCCGCTGGATCGGGGACGCTCCGCCGCTTCAGGGCGGGCCGCCGTACTTCGCGCTGGCGAAGGACTGACGTAAACAAAGATTCAGGCGCCTCGGTACCGGGGCGCTTTTTCTCATCGCATTTCCAAAGAGTGTCCATCCAAAAATAACAAACCGCAAAGCTGTCCAAATGGATAACGGGCAAACGATGCTGCGGGCATCCCCAACAGGAAAATCGTTTGCGGTCCCGTTGACATGGCATATATGGAATGATAGAATCCGCATCGTCAAGGGACCCGGGACCGCCGGGCAACCCATCCATACAACATCGGCGATAGCCGGAAAGAGGGAGAACCATGAAGAAAACCCTGTGCCTGCTCCTTGTGTCCGTCCTCCTGCTGGGCACCGCTTCCGCCCTGGCTGCTGACAAGGTCGGCGTGGCGATGCCCACCAACTCCCTGCAGCGCTGGAACCAGGACGGCGCCTACATGAAGGCCATGCTCGAGGCGGCCGGCTACGAGGTCGACCTTCAGTACGCCAACAACGACGTCGCCACCCAGGTCAGCCAGGTCGAGAACATGATCCTCGGCGGCGCCAAGGTGCTCGTCATCGCCTCCATCGACGGTTCCTCGCTCGGCAACGTGCTGCAGACCGCGCGCGACAACGACATCAAGGTCATCGCGTACGACCGCATGCTGACCGACACGCCCAACGTGGACTACTACGCGACGTTCGACAACTACAAGGTCGGCCAGCTGCAGGGCCAGTTCCTCATCGACACGCTGGACCTCGAAAACGCCGAAGGCCCCTTCAACTTCGAGGTGTTCGCCGGCTCGCCCGACGACAGCAACGCCCGCTACTTCCACGCCGGCGCGTGGGACCTGCTCAAGCCCTACTACGAGTCCGGCAAGATCGTCATCCCGTCCGGCCAGGTGGCCTTCGAGACCATCGCCATCCTCGGCTGGGGCACCGATGACGCCCAGGCCCGCATGGACAACCTGCTGACCAACTACGCGGACGGCAAGCCGCTGCACGCGGTCCTCAGCCCCAACGACTCCCTGGCGCTGGGCATCACCAACTCGCTGCAGGCCGCCGGCTACACGCTGGAGAACTTCCCCGTCATCACCGGACAGGACGCCGACGTGACCAACACCAAGAACATCATCAAGGGCTTCCAGGCGATGAGCGTGTTCAAGGACACCCGCACCCTGGCCGCCAACGTCGTCAAGATGGTGGACGCGATCCTCAAGGGCGAGGAAGTGCCGGTCAACGACACCACCACCTACTTCAACGGCGTCTTCACGATCCCGTCCTTCCTGGCGGACCCGGTGTTCACCGACAAGGACAACTACAGGGAGCTGCTGCTCGACTCGGGCTACTACACCGAGGACCAGCTGGCCGTCGACTGACCCTGACCATTCATCGCGGGGAAGGCGGCGTTCGTCGCCGCCTTCCCCGCATTCACAAGAGGGCCTGCACATAGGCGATTCATCCCGGCGGGAAGCCGGCCCCGGGGCGGGGCGGCGCCGTGTTCCGCCGCTTGCCTTCACATCACGCACGAACAGGGGGATACCGGATGGCAGGGCTGCTGCTGGAGATGCGCGGCATCACGAAGGAGTTCCCGGGCGTAAAGGCGCTGTCCAACGTGAACCTCGAGGTTGCCGAGGGCGAGATCCACGCCATCGTCGGTGAGAACGGCGCCGGCAAGAGCACGCTGATGAACGTGCTCAGCGGCATCTACCCTTACGGCACCTACGAGGGTGACATTTTTTTTGACGGGCAGGAATGCCGGTTCCAGACCATCAAGGATTCCGAGCGCCTGGGCATCGTCATCATCCACCAGGAGCTGGCGCTGGTCCCCTACCTCTCCATCGGGGAGAACATGTTCCTGGGCAACGAGCAGAAGGGGTTCGGCGGCATCAACTGGGACGCAACGTACGAGAAGGCCGAGGAGCACATGCGCGAGGTCGGCCTGAAGGAGAGCTCCCGCACCCTGGTCAAGGACATCGGGGTGGGCAAGCAGCAGCTGGTGGAGATCGCCAAGGCCCTGGCGAAGAACGTGCGGCTCCTCATCCTGGACGAGCCGACCAGCTCGCTAAACGACGAGGACAGCCTCAACCTGCTCAACCTGCTGCTCAAGTTCCGGCGCGAGCGCGGCATCACGAGCATCATGATCTCCCACAAGCTCAGCGAGATCGCCTACGTCGCGGACAAGATCACGGTCCTGCGCGACGGGGCGACCATCGAGACGCTGGACAACGCCGCGCACGGCATCAGCGAGCCGCGCATCATCCGGGGGATGGTGGGCCGCGAGATGGTGGACCGCTTTCCCAGGCGGGTCCCGAACATCGGCGGCATGGCGCTGGAGATCGAGAACTGGACGGTCTACCACCCGCTGTTCACCGAGCGCAGGGTGGTGGACGACGTGACCCTCAACGTCCGGCGAGGCGAGGTCGTGGGCATCGCGGGGCTCATCGGCGCGGGGCGCACGGAGCTGTGCCAGAGCGTCTTCGGGCGCGTGTACGGCACAAAGATCTCCGGCACCGTGAAGAAGGACGGCGTGCCCCTGCACCTGAACAGCGC
>DATHTQ010000211.1:0-10557 GCA_035463055.1 Candidatus Limnocylindria bacterium | reverse complement strand
TGCCGGGGATGTAGTCCACCTCGTGCCCATGGCTGTGCGTGGACGCCATGTACACGCGCCCGTTGCTGAAGATGACCCACACCGGCCGCGGCGTCCAGTTGTTGACGCCCAGCGCCTTGTTCATGACGGCGGTGTCCTGCGCGGTCAGCGTCGTGCCGTCGGCGTGCTTGCCCAGGCTGTAGATGCGGAAGTTGTAGTGCGTCCCGCTCATGAAGTCGTAGATGACCACGTTGCGCAATTGCGACGCGAGGGAGCGCACCTCGGTGTACCAGTTGGCGAACCGGACCTCGCTGGCCCTGGGTGCGGTGAACGTGGGTGTGGGGGGCTGGACGGTCGGCGTGGGGACGGGGGAGATGACAGTGTTGGCGACCGCGCCGGACGAGTTGAGCCTGGCCAGCGTGAGCGTGCCCGCGATGCCGTCCGGGTCCAGTCGGTTGTTGCGCTGGAACGCGGTGAGGGCGGTGTAGGTGCGGGGGCCGAACACGCCGTCGGCGGTGCCGGTGAGGTACTTGAGGGCGATGAGCCGCTGCTGCATCGCCAGCACCGCGGGGCCGCTGGCCCCGAGCTTGAGCGCGGCCGGCGTCGTGTTCGGCGGCGGCGTCGCGGTGGCGGCCGGGGCGTAGGGCTTGGCTGAGGCGCTGTACAGCACGCCCAGGGTCCTGGGGCCGGCGATGCCGTCGCTGGCGAGGCTGTTGGCCTTCTGGAACGCGGCCACCGCCTCGGCGGTCTGGGTGCCGAAGATGCCGTCTGCGCGGCCGCTGAGGTATTTGAGGGTGATGAGGCGGCTCTGCATCGCGCGCACCGCGTCGCCGAAGGTGCCCACGCGCAGCACACCGCCCTCGTCCGCGGGCGCGGGGGTCGCCCCGCCCTGGCTCGCCGGGAGGGCGTAGGAGGCGAACAGGGTCTGCTGGGTGGCCAGGTCGGCGACGTTGCTGACGGTCAGCCCGTTGACGCGCTGGAACTGCCGGACCGCGGCGATGTCGTCGCTGTCGTAGATGCCGTCCGGGGTTGCGCTGTAATAGCCCAGCTCCACCAGCCGCCGCTGCAGGCGGGTCACGGCCTCGCCGCGCGTGCCGGAGCGGATGACGACGACGTTGTCCTGCGTGATGGGGGTGTTCACGGGATTGGGCGGCTGGGTGGCCTGGGGCCGCGTATAGGTGCGCAGCGCGAGCACCGTGAAGCTGTCAGCCTTACCGGTCTCCTTGATGCTGTGGGCCTTCTGGAAGGCCCGCACGGCCTGCGCGGTGGCGCGGGTGAACGCGCTGCCGGGCTGCCCGGAGAGGTGCCCCGCGGAGATGAGCATCTGGTTGAGCTCCAGCACCGCGTCCCCGGTGTCGCCTTCCCGCATCGTCAGGCCCTCGACCGGGGCCAGCGTGTTCACGTAGACCAGCTTGCCGCGGCTGTTGCGAACGCGCTTCTCATAGATGAGCTGCTGCAGCTCCGGCAGCGCGACGCCGGTCTCGCGCAGGCCGTTCTTCCCCTGCAGCGCCTTGACCGCGCGGACCGTGCCCGCGCCGTAGCTGCCGTCGACGGGGCCGGAATAGAACCCAAGCTCGGCGAGCGCCTGCTGCAGCGCGCGAACCTTTACGCCCAGCGACCCCGGCGCCAGCGTCTCATAGAGAGAACGCGCGCCGGAATCCACGGGCAGCGTCTTGCCGTCCAGGTACTGCTCGGGCACGTTGACGAACGACTCGTCCACGTACCCCACGTAGCTGCGGTAGCCGACCTTGAGGTACTTCCCCGTGTCCTGGAGCACCTGGATGCCCCCGCCCGCCGGGATGGTCAGGAAGCGCATGGAGGAAGCCGATGTGCCCTTGCGCAGGTTGACCGCGGCGTTGACCGTCGTGCTGTAGGGATAGGTCGCCTCGCCCGGCGCCGGGGTGACAAACACCGCGGTGTACGGCGTGGGGGCGGGGGTGACGACGGGCGCGGGCGTGGCGGAAGCGACCGAGAGCGCCGCCTGGGTGTCCGGCCCGGCGATGCCGTCGGCGGACAGCCGCCTGTCGCGCTGGAATGCGGCCACGGCCAGGCGCGTGCCGTCGCCGTAGCTGCCGTCCGCGGTGCCCTTGTAGTACCCGAGCAGGATGAGCCTTTCCTGCATCGCCTTGACGGCGTCGCCCCTGTCCCCGGGGCGCATCGTGTAGCCCGGGATGGGCGGCAGGGTCTTCACGTCGGTCTTGACCCCGTCCTTGTTGCGCGGCGTGCCCTCGAACAGGAGGTACTGGCAGGCGGGATCGGCGACGCCGGTCACCGCCAGGCCGTTCTTTTCCTGGAAATCGCGTACGGCATTGGCCGTGCCGCTGCCGTACTTGCCGTCCGCGGCCGCCGTGTAGAACCCGAGCTCCGCCAGCGCTTCCTGCAGGGCCTTGGCCTTCGCGCCCGAAGCGCCGCTTTTCATTTCGCTGTAGTTGGAGTAGGCGGGGTTGGGCGTCGCGCCGGGCGCGGGTGTCGCCGCGCGGGCGCCGGGCGTCAGGAACGAGGACACGACGTAGCCGCTGCGCCCCTCGTACTGCACGGCGTAGTAGTCGCCCTGGGCCCCCGTGACCAGCACGGCGTCGCCCTTGCCGATGACCGCGAGGATGTCCGACGAGGAGGAAGCGCTCCTGCGCAGGCGCACGGGGTCATTCGCGTACGCGGTGAACGGGAACGACTCCGACAGGGCCGGGACGCAGGCGATGGCGATGGCGAATGCCAGCATGACGCTGAGCATTGGCCCGAGCTTTGCTTTCATGGTATCCTCCGTCGCGCTGTTTGACGTCCATGCTATGGGAAAGCGCCAGGATTGTCAAGAAATTGTTACGAAATCATGAATATTCGGTAATATTTACTTGCGCAGGCGGCGCCCGTCGCGCGTCACGCGCAGGACGTACGGGGCGTCGTCCAGCGGTTCGCCGAAGGGGTCCCTGCCGTCCCTGGCATAGCGGATGAGGGTAAGGGTGTCGTCCCCCTCGTTCACGATGTCGAGGAAGCCCCGGCGCAGGACGGGCCGCTCCCGGCGCAGGCGCAGCGCACCGCGCACGGTCTCCATCGTGGCCGCATCCTCCCTGCCCCAGGGATAGGTCCCGCGGCAGAACGGGTCCGCCGCGCCCTCCATGCCCGCCTCGTCGCCGTAGTACAGGCTGGGCATGCCGGGCATGGCGACAATGACACTGAGCATCTTCGAAAACCGCGCGCGCGCCAGCTCGCGCAGCGGGGGGTCCATCACCTTGCCGCGGCGCTCCGCCAGCGGCAGGTCGCCGTAGTCGCGGTTGACCAGCAGGTTCAGGATGCGCGCGCGGTCGTGGCTGCCCATGAGGTTCATGAGCGAGTAGAAGAACGGCGCGGGATAGTTCTCCTGCAATGAGCGGACGACGCGCACGACGTGGGAGGCGGGGACCTCGTGGGTGAAGAAACCCAGCAGCGCCTCGCGCAGGGGGTAGTTCATCACGCTGTCCAGCGTGTCCCCCAGCACATAGCTTCGCAGGTGCCCGTAGGCGATCTTGTTGCTCGCATCCTCCCACACCTCGCCCAGCAGTGCCGCGTCTTCCTTCTCGCCGCGCACGGCCTCGCGCAGGTCGCGCAGGAAGGGCATGGGCAGCTCGTCCGCGACGTCCAGCCTCCACCCGGAGGTGCCGGAGCGCAGCCACTTTCGCGCGACCCCCTGCCTGCCCAGCATGAACTCCCGGTAGCCCGGGTCGTCCTTGTTGAGCTCCGGCAGGGTGGGGATGTTCCACCAGCTGGCGTAGTCGTCGGGGAACTTGCGGAAGCGGTACCAGCTGTGGTAGGGCGAGTGCTTGCTCTGGTACGCGCCCTGCGAGGGATAATTGCCGTGCTTGTTGAAGTACAGGCTGTCCTCGCCCGTGTGGCTGAACACGCCGTCCAGCAGCACGCGGATGCCCGCGGCCCGGGCGTCCTCGCACAGGCGCGAGAGCGCCGCCTCGTCGCCCAGCATCGGGTCCACCTGCATATAGTCGCCAGTGTCGTAGCGGTGGTTGGTGCGCGCGCGAAAGATGGGGTTGAGGTAGAGCGCGGTCACCCCGAGGCCCTGGAGGTAGGGAAGCTTCTGGCGGATGCCCTCCAGGTCGCCCCCATAGAAGTCCAGCGCCCAGTTGTCCCCGCTGCGCGGGTCGTGGGTGAGGTAGGGCTCCTCGTACCATTCCGTGTGCAGGATGCGCCCCGGGATGTCCGCCTTCGGCATGCGGCTTCGGTGGAAGCGGTCGGGGAATATCTGGTACATGATGCCGTCCCGCAGGTACGCGGGGGGAGAGAAGGCCGGGTCGTACACCGTGATCTGGAAGGCCGGGGGCGGGTCCTGGTAGGCGCTGCCCGCGCCGCCCAGGCGGTCCCGCGCGTTGCCGTAATACAGCCTGTGGCCGCGGCCGTCCTCGGTGAGGAAGTCGTACCAGACCAGGCAGGGCTCCGTGGGGGCGGTGAAGGTCGCCTCGAACGCGCCGAGGCCCTTGTCCTGCATGGGGATGAGCTTTTCAAAGCCGTTCCAGAGCCGCAGCGTCACGCTGAACGCCGCGCCCGTGACGAACAGGCGCAGCGTGACCTGGGTGCCGGCGGGGACGGCTCCGGTGGGGAAGCGGCATTCCTCCTGCCGCGAATCGTGAAAGAGTTCCATTCCTCAGGCCTTTCGGGGAAATAATCCGGCGCTCAGAAGCCCGCCGGCGGGTTGACCGGGTGCGCGCACAGCGGGAGCAGCGCGCAGGAAGGGCACAGCGGATTGCGCGCCTTGCAGATGCGCCGCCCGTGCAGGATGAGCTGCAGGTGGGCCAGGTGCCACTTCTCGCGCGGGATGGCCTCCATGAGCTGGATTTCGGCCTGCTCGGGGCTGGACGCGCTGGCGATGCCCAGGCGGTTGGACACCCGGAAGACGTGCGTGTCCACCGCCATGGCGGGGATGCCGAAGGCGTTGGCCAGCACGACGTTGGCGGTCTTTCGCCCGACGCCGCGCAGCGAGGTGAGCGCTTCCAGCGTGTCGGGGATGCGCCCGCCGTGGCGCTCCACGATGTCGCGCGCCGCCATGACGATATTGGTGGCCTTGCTCTTGAACCCGCAGGACTGCACCATGGGGTACAGCGTCTCCGGCGTCGTTTCCGCCATCGCCCCGACGTCCGGGAACGCGCGGAACACCTCCGGCGTCACCTTGTTGACCTGCACGTCCGTGCACTGGGCGGACAGCATCGTGGCTACAAGGGTCTCGTAGGGGTTGGTGAAGTTCAGCTCCGGCCTGGCGTCCGGGTACAGCCGCTCCAGGACCTCCAGGATGGCGGGGACGTCCGCCTTGGCTGAATCAGCGCGGTCAGGCATATTTCTCGAACGCGGGGCGGTAGCGCTGCAGGATGATGAGCGTCAGCACCTTGACGGGGAAGCTGATGGCGTTGATGACGAAGCGCGCGGGGGTGAACAGGCCGTACAGCTGCCACAGCAGCAGCGTGTTGAGCCCGGCGTGGATGACCACCGAGATGACCAGCTGGCACAGCACCGCCATGAGGGTCTGGCGGTTGATGGTGCCGCCGCGCCTGTGCAGGAACCATCCGTACACCGCGCCCTCCATCGCCGCGAGCAGGACGAAGAGGATATTGAAGTTGGACAGGTTGCTCAATATGTCCGCGACGACGGCGACGAGCACCGCGGGGAGGACGCCGTACAGCATCCCCGCCAGCGCGATGGGCAGGTAACCGAAGTGGATCTTGATCTGCCCGGTGTTGACGCCCAGGAAGTTCTCCAGGACGATGGACATCGCGGCCAGCAGCGCGAGGATGACGACGGTCTTGACGGAGAAGCGGTCCTGATGGGTCGTGTCCTGTGCCATACCATTCGCTCCCTTCACGGGGTTGTGTCCGTGACGATAAAGGATTCGGGGAACATGAACTCGTGGAGCAGCCTGCGGTTCGCCTCGAAGTCGCACAGCTGCGCGGCGCCGTTGGCGTAGGTGAACGGCTTCACCGTGCCGTCGAAGGGGAGGCGGCATTCCTCGACGTGGGTGCCCCGCAGCGCGTACACCACGCGCGCGGCGTCCAGGAAGTCCGCCATCGTGATGTTGGTGGCGTACCGCCTGCGCGCCGGGTCCTTGGGCGGGGAGCCGACGCGGAAGATGTTGTTGTTGCGGATGCCGGGGTAGGTGTACTGCTGGTCGAACGGCTGCTCCAGGATGCGCAGGACGGAGGACAGCAGGCGCTGGATCTGGCCCATGTCCGCGTCCCTGAGGCTGTCGGCGAGGCTGGCCATCACCGTGCGCACCCGGAACGTGCGCCCGAAGTCCTGCGTGTCGATGTCATTGGAGGCGCGGCGCTTGCGGATGCGCATGTACACGACTGCCGCGAAGCCGTTGAGCCGGTAGTCGCCCGGGCGGTCCAGCACGGGCTGCGTGCTGCCCACCGGCACGGACCAGCCCTTGAGGTAGCTGACCTCGGTGGACGTCAGCGTGACGTTCGCGCCGCCCGCCGCGTCCACGATCTCCATGATGTGCCGCCAGTCCATGACGACGTACTTCTCGATGCGCAGCCCGAAATGGCGGTTGATGGTGTCGATGAGCCCCTGCACGTCGTACAGGCGGATGACGCGGTTGATGCGCCCGGGCGTCCCGTCGGGCCGGATGACGAGCAGGTCGCGGATGATGGAGGTCACCATGACGCGCCCGGCCAGCTCGTCCAGGGTCAGGATGACCAGGCCGTCGTTGTAGCCGGGGTTCTCCGGGTTGTTCTGCCACTTGTCCATGCTGATGAGCAGGAAGTGGCGGATGCCCGCGGGCGTCTTGGGGATCTGCTCCGGCGAGAGCGCCGAAAGGTGATCCAGCAGGAACTGCCGGTCGTCCGCCAGGGCGTGGGATAAGGGCAGGAGCATTACCGCCAGCGCCAGGCACACTGCCGCGCGAAGCACCCTCCTCACTGGGCGGCCTCGTACCGTTCCAGCGTGACCCCGGCCTCGCCCAGCACTTCCAGCGCGAAGCCGTCCGGGTATCCCTGCTCGTACACGATGCGCCTGATGCCCGCGTTGACGAGGATCTTCGCGCAGACCGAGCAGGGCTGATGCGTGGAGTACAGCGTCGCCTGGTCGATCGAAAGGCCCAGCTTTGCGGCCTGGATGACGGCGTTCTGCTCGGCGTGGATGGCGTAGCACACCTCCTGGCGGGTGCCCGAGGGGATGCCCAGCTTGTCCCTGAGGCACCAGCCCCGGTCCTTGCAGGTGGTCGTGCCCGCGGCCGCGCCGTTGTAGCCGGTCGTCATGACGCGCTTGTCCTTGACAATAACCGCCCCGATGGCGCGGCCCGGGCGGATGCAGCTCGTCCAGGAGGACACCATGCGTGCCATCTCCATGAACCTGTGGTCCCACTTGTCCAATGCGTTTCCTCTCTGCGCGCGGCGCCTGGCGGCGGGGGTTATCCCAGCTCGACGTTGGGCAGCACCTGGATGATCCTGCGCCGGGTGGAACCCAGGGACCGGGCCATGCCGGCCTGCGGCTCGTTGGCGGAATAGACCTGCGTGATCGCTTGCCGGACGCCCTGGGGCGCGAGCAGGTCGGACGCGGCCTGAAGGAGGGACCGCCCGACTCCCTGGCGGCGCATGTCGCGCTGCACATAGAGCATGACCAGCGCGGCGGTGCCGCGGGTCGCGCCCGTCATCATGATCTCAGCGATGGGGTGGCCGCTGCGGTAGAACCCCAGGGCCAGGAAGTACGGCTGCTGCATCTGCACGGTCAGGTAGTCGTGCGAGATGGGGGACATCCGGTAGCGGTTGAGCCGGTAAAGGAAGGCGTGCTGCTCGCCCGGGGTCCCGAGCGGCACCGACGCGAACACGCACCCCATCGGCGGCTGGCTCGTGCCCATGGGCAGGGGGAAGGAGTGCTCCTCCAGCGCGTCGCTGACCTGGAACCCGTTCTGGCCGTAGAAGTTGAGCAGGTCGAACTGCGTCGGCGCGACCTCGGTGTACATCCTGCCCTTGAGCTGCGGGAAGGCGGCGCGGACCTGCTCGGCGCGGCCCATCAGGGCGCCCAGCAGGATGCTGCGCGCGCTGGCCTGGGCCTGGATGTCCACGTACAGCTGCAGGGGCCGCTGCGGCCAGGTCTCCTCCTGCATGTTGACGATGAGGAAGCCGACGCCCATCTGGATGAACTGCTCGTTGGCGGCAAAAAAAACATCCTCTGCCGGGACGCCCTGGAACGGGGCGCTGGGGTGGCTCAAGCGCATGAAGGCTCCTTTGGGGAAAGGGTGGGGCCGCGAAGGGGAATCAGGTCCATTCGGCCTGCTGGGGGTTGGCCGCCGGGGTGAGGTCGTACACGACGCGCGTCACGCGCCTGTCCATGCCCAGCACGCGCTCGGTGTAGCGCTCCAGCAGGTCGTAGGGCAGCCGCGCCGGGACGGCGCGCGTGTCCGCGCCCTGGTGGCTGGAGCTCACCGCGCGCAGCGCGACGACGAGCTCGCCCTCGCCCACCTCGCATCGGCTGGGCATCAGCAGCGCGAAATACTTGTGCAGCCGCTTGTGCAGCCCCGCTCCCTGGACCTCCTCCCGGAAGACGGCGTCCGCGCGGCGCAGGACGGCGGTCTTGTCGGCGGTGCACTCGCCCAGCACGCGCAGCGCGAGGCCCGTCCACGGGAACGGCTGGATGCGCGTGATGTCCTGCGGCAGGCCCAGCGCCTCGCCGACCATTCGGATCTCGTCCTTGAACAGCTCCGCCAGCGGCGAGAACGACGCCTTGGCCGCGTCGGCGTACGCGGGCCGGGGGCGCGGCGCGCCGCCCAGCAGCATGTCCGCGGTGATGGCGTCGATGACGAGCGAGAACTCCATGCCTTCCACGGCTTCGCGCAGCACTTCCTGCGCGGCGGCGCGGATGGCGTCCGCCTTCTCCTGCGCGGTGAATTTGCCCCGCAGGCCCGCGAAGAACCGCTCGCCCGCCTGCACGGTCATGAGGTTGAGGCCGGCGCCGCGGTAGTACGCCGCGAAGTTCTCCGCCTCGTTCTCGCGCAGCAGCCCCGTGTCCACGAACAGGCACTGCAGGCGGCTTCCCAGCGCGCGGTGGGCCAGCAGCGCTGCGACGCCCGTATCCAGCCCGCCGCTCATGACGCACAGCGCGCGCCCGTCGCCCGCGGCGGCCAGGATGTCGGCCTTGGCGCTGGCGATGAAGGCTTCCGCGCCCCACCACCGGGTCGCGCCGCACACGTCCTGCGCGAAGCGCAGCAGGAGGTTCATCATGTCCGGGTCGTTGCTCTCCAGCTGGCTCTGCAGGGCGTAGATGTGGTGGGCCCTGTGCGAGAACCCCACGACGTCCTCGCCCCGCATCGCCATGGGCTGCAGGTCTTCGGTGAGGGTCAGCGGGGACACCGCGCCCATGTAGCGCTCGGCCTTGCCGCCCTCCCCCGTGATGCGGGAAGGCAGCAGCGTGAGCGTGGCGACCTCGTTGATGGCCTGCCTCTCACCGGCCTGCGCGCCCATGAGGAGGCCCACCGCCGCGGCCGCGTCCCCCAGCGCCAGCACGGGCATCCCCGTGCGCAGCAGCCTGCCGTCCAGGGCTTGGGCGGTGTCCCCCGCGATGCCCCCCGCCAGGATGATGCCCAGGGCCTGCTGCTCCGCGAGCTGCTCCGCGGGGGTGCTGCCCGGCAGGATCCTGCAGTAAATCTTTTCGGCGCGCAGCCTGGCCGCGATGGAAGCGGCGTGCGGCGCGCTGAAATTGAGCACCAGGATCTGGTCGAGCATCTCTTCCCCCTGTTACCTGGAGCCGTCCACGGTCCAGAACTCGGTATGTTCGCGCAGCCAGCGGTTGGCGTAGGCGGCAAGCTCCAATTGCGTCGGCTGGCTGGCGATCCCGGTGGGATTGAGCCCGCGCATTGACTGGAACGCCTTGACCGCCTCCTGCGTGCGTGCGCCGTAGGTCCCGGTCACGTCCGGCTCCCCGAGCAGGCCCAGCACGCTGAGCCGCCCCTGCAGGGTCCTGACCTTTGCGCCCTTCGCGCCGGGGCGCAGCACGATGTCCGCCACGTCGCGCACGGTGCCGTAGCCCTGGATGCGCCAGTCCGATAGCAGGTACAGCGCGCGCTGCACGCGGTCCGGGTTGTTGCCCTCGATGACCTGGACGAACACCTGGCCGTTCTCGTCGCGCAGGCATTTCTCCACCACTGCGGCGTGCGTCGTGTCGCCGCTGCGGGTGAAGGAGAAGAACACCCAGTCCCCGGGCTGGGGGACGTAGCTGTTCGCCTTCATCTGCGCGGCCTCGCCCGTGTACCACTGGCTGCCCCAGCCGTCCACGAAGCCCGTGCGCGCGACGTAGCGCCCCTGCGCCATGAACCAGTCGCGCCCGGTGTTCCTCCCGCCGTACAGCGGGAAGCGCACCTCCAGCAGGGGCTTGCCGAGGGCTTCCTCGGCCTGCGCCGCGCTCCAGCAGAGGAACTCGGCGCACCACTGGGCCGCGGGGTCCTTGAACCACCTGCCGTACTTGGTCGTGCCGTCCCGGGCCTCGACGTACCCAATCTCGCCGCGCGCGGCGTCCAGCAGCGCCTCGACCTCCGGGATGACGGGGAACAGCGGCGGGATCTCCCGGGCGGCGGGCGACGCGAGGCCCAAACAGGCATGCAGGAGGAGC
>DATHTQ010000210.1:0-3710 GCA_035463055.1 Candidatus Limnocylindria bacterium | reverse complement strand
TGCCGCCCATCATCGCGCCGCTCACGACGCGCGACGGGTAGACCTGGCCGTACCACTCGTCGAACAGCGAGGCCATGAGGTCCTCGTGCGCGATGATATCCGTTTCGCTGTCCGCGAAGACGGCCGCGCCGTGGATGTGGCAGTCGTGGCTGTGGGTGTAGATGACGGCCTTGACGGGCTTGCGCTCGAAGATGTTGTCCAGCGCGGCGTTGAAGGCGTCCTTCACGCCCTGGGCGGCGGGGATGCTCTCGCCCGGGTCCACGACGACCAGGCCGTCCGGGCCCTCGATGAGCGCGGGGTTGTCCCGGTTGTACCCGCGGGCCACGTACACGCCGTCCGTCACGCGGATCACCTCGGGCGGGAAGAATTCCTCGTACTTCTCCAGCAGCGTGGGGTGGACCGGCACCGCCGGGGGGTCCAGCGCGGCCGCGGACGCGGCCGAAACCAGCAGCAGGAAGCCGACCGCGGCGGCAAGCACCCGAAACGAGTTTTTCATGGCTTTGCCCTTTCCTTATGAAGTTGGGTTGATGAAGCTGCGACGCTCACATTCTACCCAAGGAAAGGGGATTTGGACAAAGGACGCGTATTTTGTCGGTATATGCTGTTGGCGTAAGGCAATGTCCGAGTACGGGAGCGTGTTCGGGAACGTGCCGCACGCGGGGAGTTCGCCGCCCGCCCGGTGAAACGCCTAGGCCTATGCTACGGCGTCAGATTTCTCGTGGCGCACGGTTACGATCTCGCCGACCTACCCATGAGGAGTACCCTGACTTCGTGGCCGCGGTTCCTTTACGCGACCGCGAAGCGTATGGCGTTCCAGGATTTCCCAGGTTCCTTTGTTTCGATGATGATGCCGAGTTTCATGGCGTTGGACCTCCGTTGGGAATGTTATATCATGTGTGTACAAAAGCGGAGCTATCCGAAGTTCAACTTTAAACTCATATTGGAGTCTTATAGAATAATGCTATCCTGTGACGCTTTCACTCTTCCCCTGCGCTCCCCGATTCACCCAAAACCTCGGCTCCCCTCCGCTCCGCATCACCTCGAACTCCCTTAGCAGCATCGCGGGGCTGTCGCTGTAGCAGTTCACGGTGTCGCCGCCGCGGTGGTTGGAGAGGGTGACGCAGTCCAGGCGGATGAGCGGCTCGTCCGGGGTGACGGGCTCCTTCGGGAACACGTCGAACGCCGCGCCCGTGATGCCCCCGTCCTTAAGGCGCTCGTACAGCGCCTCATTGTCGATGAGGTGGGGGCGCGCGGTGTTGATGAAATACGCCGTCGGCTTCATCAGGGCGAAGTGCTCCCGGCCCAGCACCTGCTCCTCCGCGCGAACGTGCAGCGTCACGACGTCGCTGGTCCTAAGCAGCGTCTCCAGGCTGACGAACGTGCAGCCGTACTTCGCCAGGTCCGGGTCGTCCGGGCTTACATACTTGTCGTACACCAGCACCCTGCAGTCGAACACGGTCAGCTTGCGCGCGACGCGGCGGCCGATGTTCCCGAACCCGACGATGCCCACGGTGCTGCCCGCGATCTCGCGCACGCGGCCGGCGTTGCGGTAGTACTCCACCCACTCGCCCCGCATCAGGTTGGCGTGGGTGCGGGCGAGGTTGCGCGTTTCCGACAGCATGAGGGCGATGGTCAGCTCCGCCACCGCGTTCGCGTTGTGCGCGGGGTTGCTCAGCACCGGGATGCCCAGGCTTGTCGCGGCCTGCACGTCCACGTTCTCCAGGCCGCCGCGGTTGGTGAGCACGGCCTTGAGGCGCTTTCCGCGCTCCAACACTTTCCGGGTCACGGGGCACAGGTGCACCATGAGGATGTCGGCGTCCTCCACGGCTTCGTACAGCTCCTCCGGCGGCTCCACGGCGTAGGGGCCGTTCCGCTCGATGTTCCGGGCGACGTCGCGCATGTCGAAGCGCTCCGCCGGGCCGAAATGCACGGCGCGCGCGATTTCGTGCCCCGGCACGCGCGCGTAGCAGTCCCGGTAGTATTCCTCCTTCATGAACGCGTCGGTCACCACGACGGACTTCATACGGCCTCCTGGAATATGCCGCCGGGTTGGGCGGCGCTTTGATATGGATCCGGGCAGCGGCGGCGGATGCCCTGCTGCCTTATGTCAATTCCTTGCGCACGATGTGCGCCTTGCCGAGGTCCCTCCGCAGGGTGAAGCCCTCCTTCGCGAACAGCGCGGGCGGGCCGTGGTAGTGGTCGGCGTCGCCATTGGCCGCGGGGCGCGGGTACGCCTCCATATACCGGAATCCCCGCGCCTTCGCGTCTTCGCACGCGCGGCGCAGCAGGGCCTGGGCGACGCCCCGCCTGCGGTGTCCGGCGTCCACCACGAAGCAGACGACGGAGGAGGTGGCCTCATCCTCGTCCCCGCGTAAATCTTCGTCGCCCATGAGCCGCGCGTACCCCGCCTTCGGCCCCGCGTTGCACCAGCCGACGACCTTGCCGTCCATGTAGGCGAGGTACCCCCGGGTCACGCCCGCGCGGACGTTTTCGGCGGCCTGGGCGCGGTTCTCGTCCTTCGTCATCTCGCCCCAGCGCGGGTCGCTCGCGGCGTAGTGGTAGAACTGGCAGTAGCACTCGGACCAATCCGGGTTGTCCCGGAAGGCGTCGTTGTCGAAGAAGCCCAGGAAGTCCCCGAGCAGGCCCGCGTCCAGGGGCTTGATTTGGATGTCCATCCGCACGTCCTTTCCGCGCCGGGCGCGGCGCCTCCGTTTGTTCTTTCATTTCGGTATGCCGTGCATCAGCATAGGCGGGCGGTTTCCGCGTGTCAAACGCCGCGTTCCACCGGACGGACTGCGCTGCGCGCTACCACAGCCCGTACAGGGGCCCCGCGAAGTAGAACGCCACGAGCCCGACGGTGTTGAGGAACCCGTGGACCAGCACGCTGGCCCACACGCTCCTGTACCGGACGCGCACGAACGAGAAGAACGCGCCGTCCAGCGCCGCGGCGGCGATGCCGACGATCCCTTGCTCGGCGTGCAGCGCCCCGAACAGCAGCGCGGCGGACACGACGGCAACCACGATCCCTTTCGCGGGGTCCCGGAACAGGGAAGCCACCCGGTTGTGGAAGAAGCCCCGAAGGGCGAACTCCTCGCCCAGCGCCGCCAGCGTCCAGGAGGCGAGGAGGAGGAGGAGCAGGCTGGGCAGGTTCCCCTGCACCGCCGCGAAGGCGCCCACGTCTCGCGTGCCGTGGAGCAGGCGGTTCTGCAGCGGCAGCAGCAGCCCGTACTGCACGGCCGTCCACGCCAGCGCCCAGCCGAGCATCGTGAGGACGAACCGCGCGGGCCTGAGGCGCGGCTGCGGCCCGTGAAACGGCATCCTCTCCCCGCGCAGCAGGACGAACGCGGCCCCTATGACCACGACCACCAGCGACGGGATGAGCAGGTCCAGCAGGACGGCCGCGGCCATGAGCGCGAGTTCCAGCAGGGCGAGGGGGATGCGCGGCGCGCCGGCGCGAGCCATGTTTCGTCCCTCCACGGCAGGCCCTCCCTTCCCGGCGGCGGGCCGTATCACGCATGGGAACGGTCCGTATTCCGCCGCCGTTCCACAGCATAGGCAGGCCTTTCGGGGGTGTCAATCGGCGACCGCGCGGTACAAAAATGCTTCGAATCGTTTGTTTACCGGTTGTTTTTCCGCGGCGCCCGGGGGAATCCCTCCCGCCGCGCGGGATTATCTGCTAAGATGCGGCTGGAATCATAGAAATTTCGGGG
>DATHTQ010000209.1:0-1945 GCA_035463055.1 Candidatus Limnocylindria bacterium | reverse complement strand
GGAACTCGAGATCCGGCTGAGCAAGGACAGCCACAACAGCCACAAGCCGCCGTCCAGCGACGAGCCCACCTTTCGGCGTCGCGGGCGCAAGAGCCTGCGTCAGCGCAGCGGGAAGAAGCCGGGCGGCCAGCCCGGGCACACGGGCTGTACGCGCGTACAGGTGGAGACGCCCGACGAGGCGCACCTTCATGTGCCGGACCGGTGCGCACACTGCGGCGACGACCTGCAGGGCGTGGAGCCTCACGCGGCGCAGCGGCGCCAGGTCTTTGACATCCCGGTGCTGCGCCTGCACGTGCGGGAGCACCAGGCCCAGAGCAAGCGATGCCCCGGATGCGGGCAGAGCACGCAGGCGGCGTTTCCGCCGGGGGTGGACGAGCCGGTGCAGTACGGGCCCGGCGTGCTGGGGCTGGGCCTGTACCTGCAGGTTTTCCAACTGCTCCCCTACGCCCGGACGGCGAAGCTGATCGGCGACCTGTTCGGGCAGGCGCCCTCTCAGGGCACGCTCGCCCGTGCGCTCGAGCAGGCGCACGAGACGCTGGAGCCGGTGGAGCAGCAGATCCATGCGGGGCTGAGGCAGAGCCCGAGCGTGCATTTCGACGAGACGGGGCTGCGGATCGCCTCCGTGCGGCAGTGGGTGCACAGCGCGGGGACCGCTTCGCTGACGCTCTACCGTGCGCATGCCAAACGGGGCCGGGAGGCGATCGACGCCATGGGAGTGCTGCCGGACTACGAGGGCGTCAGCATCCACGACGCGTACACCTCCTACCTGAGCTACCCGGGCCGCCACGCGCTCTGCAACGCCCACCTGCTGCGCGACCTGGTCGCCGTCGAGGAGGAGACCCAGGCTCCTTGGGCCTCGTCGATGCGCGCACTGCTGCTGGAGATCAAGGCGGCCGCCGCGGAGGCGCGCGGGGCCGGCGCGGCGCATCTGGAGCCGGCGCAGCTCCAAGCTTTCCGGAACCGCTACGACGAGCTCTTGGGCGAGGGTCGCGCCGCCCACCCGCCCAACCCGCCGACCGGGCGCGCAGGGCGGCGAAAGCAGAGCCCGGCCTGCAACCTCGTGCTGCGCCTGGAGAAGCATGCCGAGCAGGTGCTCGCCTTCATGTACGACTTCGCGGTCCCTTTCGACAACAACCTGGCCGAGAGGGATCTGCGCATGCTCAAGACGCAGCAGAAGATCTCGGGCGGCTTCCGAAGTCGTGGCGGAGCCGATGTCTTCTGCCGCATCCGCAGCTACATCTCAACCGTACACAAGCAGCGCCTTCCGCTCATGGATGCCCTGCGCAGCGTTTTCTCCGGGGCGCCGCTGATGCCTTATTGCGTGGCCTGAGTAGTTACGCGGCGAATTCATTCGCTTGGCGCAGGGGCGGCGATTACCGGATTTGATTCGCAACGAGCATAATTCGCCGCGGGAGCTTCGTGACGTCCGCCTGCGCGGACCGCTCCTGCCGCGCACCAGGTGATGTTGCACAGAGGCGGGCCCCCATGCAGTTGAAGCCCCGCGGGGTTTGCGGGGCTTTCCGGTAGTTGCGGCGGGTTCACCCGCTTCCGTCGCGTCGGCCGCCACGCCGCGTTATGTTGTCGCCCGGAATCCACTTTCGCACTCTCGCACTTTCGCACTTTCGCACTCTGTCGTGGTGATGAGCGATACACTGGCAGCGGCCAACCCGGGCGAAGACTCCGGCACCACCGGCCCCGCGGCCGACGGCAAGGCGGCGTGGACCGAGCGCGCGGTGGCTCCCGTCATCGGCAAGCACCCGGAGCGCCGCGAGCGCTTCGAATCCACCAGCGGCGTGGAGGTCGATCGGGTCTACGCGCCGGAGGACGTGGCGGAGCTGGACTACGCGCGCGACCTGGGGTGGCCGGGCGAGTACCCGTTCACCCGCGGCATCCAGCCTACGATGTACCGCGGCCGCTTCTGGACCATGCGCCAGTACGCGGGGTT
>DATHTQ010000208.1:0-2988 GCA_035463055.1 Candidatus Limnocylindria bacterium | reverse complement strand
GCTTCCTGCTCAACCAGAACATGCCCATCCATTACCCCCGGCCGCTGCGCCCGCGATTCAACGCGCAGACCGCCAGGGGCATCTTCCGCGTCGCCCTGCCCAGCGGCATCGAGAACGTCATCTTCCTGACCAGCAAGCTGTTCATCGGCATCATCATCGCGGGCTACCCCGCGGCAATGATCGCCGCCAACGCGGCCGCCAACACGCTGACCACCTACATCAGCATCCCGGCCAACGCCATCAACCTCGTCACCATCACGGTGGTCAGCCAGTGCGTGGGCGGGGGCAGGGGCGAGGAGGCCCGGAAATCCACCCTGAAGCTGCAGGGCATATCCGTCGCAGCGCTGCTCGTGACGTCAGGCCTCGTCGCGCTGTTCATCAACCCGCTGGCGGGCATGCTGCACCTGAGCCCGGAGAGCTTCGCGCACACCCGGGCGATGGTGCTGGTTTATTGCCTTTTCGCCGTCTTCTTCTGGTCGCCCGCGTTTGGCATCCCCAACGCCTTGCGCGCGGCGGGGGACAACCGGTTCGTCATGGTCGCGGCAAGCCTCACCGTGGTGGGACTGCGCCTGGCGGGCTCCGTCGTGCTGGGCAACGTGATGGGGCTGATGATCCACGGGATATGGTATGCGATGTACCTGGACTGGGTCGGGCGGGCCGTCATCTTCGCCTTGCGCTTCCGGGGAGGCAAATGGCTCAAGTGCCGCCTGGTCTGACTACCCGACCATGATCTGGTTCAGGTCGCGCACGGAGCCTTCCGGCGCGCTGCCCACGAGGCCGACAAGCAGGTAGTCCCCGCTGAGCGCGTCGTAATGGATTTCCGGGAGGAACCGGAAGTTCTCGACCCTGCCGGTCGAGGGGACGTGCATGCGCGGCCCCGTGCAGCGGTGCAGCATGTCCCCGATGCGGATGTGCTCCTGGTCCACGAAGGCGATGGGCAGGTCCTGGCGGATGAGGCCGCGCACGCTTTCCTGCAGGCGGGCCACGTCGAGATCCACGGAATTCGCGAACCGCAGCATGAACCCGCGGCGCACGTCGCCGTGGGTGTACTTTCGTATGCCCAGGTCCGCCAGCGCGTGCTCGGTCAGGTCCTCCGCGGTATGCGCCATGCGGCGGTACTTGATGGAGGCGAACACGGTGCGCGCGATGTCGTCGGGCACCGGCCCGAAAATTGTGGGCCGGGACACGATGATCTCGTCCCCGATGCCGATGAGCAGCGCCGCGTTGAGGCCAAGCAGGGAGTACAGCAGCTCGAAGTGCTCGATGACGACGCGCTTGCCCTTGTCCAGCGCCGAGAGCACCGCCTGGGCCAGTTCCGGCAGCGGGGTGAAGGCGCCCTCGAAGCGCACGTCCATGTGGTAGGTGTGCGCCTGGTAGAAGCCCGTGTCGTCGATGTCCAGCAGGGGCAGGGGGCGCACGTTGACGCCGTTGTCGTCGTTGGTCAGCTCCAGCCCCGGGAACATGCCCCGGATGAGCAGGCTCTTCCCGCTGCCCGCGTCCCCGATGACGCCGATGAGCTTGTCGAAGGCGCTCAGGTGCCGCTGGCTGATCTCGCGGCCCATCTGCACCATGCGGACGTAGCCGCGCGGCGCGAAATAGACGCTGTACAGGGGTTCCTGGCCGGATTGGGGTGTCATATGCCGCCTTCCGCCTCAGTGGACACGTTCCAGGTCCGCGCCGGCCGCAGCGCCCTGGCGCAGGACGCCGACACCCTGCTTGCGCAGAGCGAGGATGCGGCGCATCTCGTTGACGCAGACCATATACCCCTCGTCCACGCCCATGCCCGGCTTGGCGAGCACCTGGTCGGCGCGGGTCGCCATCGCGCAGTGGACGCAGACCTGGGCGGAGCGGTCCGTCTCGTTGCAGGTCCCCCCCTGGTATGCCCCGATGCCCACCTTCTTGCAGTACAGCACGGCTTCCACGGTGTTGTGCACGCTTCCCAGGTCCGGGGTCTTGATCTGGATCATGTGCCCGGCCTTGTTGTCGGCGAAGTACACGACGTCCTCCAGCGTGTTGCACCATTCGTCGGCGACCAGGTCCACCCCGATGCCGCGCCGGTCCGTCTCCTCGCGCAGGCCCTTCATGTCGCGCATCTGCGCCTCCCGGCTGCCCGAGTCCATGGGGCCCTCGATGCGCAGCTTCAGCGGCGCCGCGGCCCGCTCCAGGTCCCGCAGGTAATCCGCGATACGTGGGTAGTTGGAGTTGCCGAACACCAGGCCGATGGTGCCGTAGCAGTCGATGTGCAGCACCGGGGCGTATCCCGGGAACGGAGCGAAATCGCGCACGCGCCTGGACAGCCACTGGACGTAGGCGTGCAGCCGCTCCCCGTGGGTGCCGATTTTCTCCACGCTGTTGAACAGCGCGTGCGGCAGGACGGGCGCGGCCTTCATGATCATCTTGTCCGCGTTGACGTACCGCTCGTCCCCCGACTGGGTGAACAGCGGCAGCATCTCCTCCGAGACCTGCAGCCCGTACTCCGCCGCGACAACGTCGCACATGTTCAGGCCGCGCGCCTTGGCTACCGCGTCGAGGATGGCCTGGGACACACCGTAGCGGATCGCGGTGTGCAGGCGATTCCCCTGTGCGTCTATCAGCCCATCCACCATGGACGCAAGGGCGCGGAAGCTGTCCGCCTCCCTACCGATGAGGGCGGGGGCCACCTCGCGCTCGATGACAGGGATGAAGGCGTCCGCCAGGAACAGCGGGTCGCGCCCGCCCGCGCCGGAATACTGCACCGCCGCGCAGTCGCCCCAGCCGTACTGGCCGTTCTCCAGGAATATCATCACGGACACGGACTCGCCGGGCTGGCGGATGCGCGAAAAGCCGCCCGTCGCCGGCTGCCCGACGTACATCGCACCGTCCGCGTGCGCGCCCTTCTTGATGGCCGCCTGGTCGTCGAAATAAAACCCCGTCAGGCCCGCCGAACAGACAACCTTGGTGATTTTCATCATGCTCTCCCCTCAGCGCGGCCGCCCCACGAGGCGGCCC
>DATHTQ010000207.1:0-4553 GCA_035463055.1 Candidatus Limnocylindria bacterium | reverse complement strand
ATCGACTACGCCGACGGCATTTACCTGCGCTTCGGCGCGGACGCGAAGGTCGAGGGCCTGGGGCAGGACGAGCGCATCAAGGACATCCGCCGCAGGGCCATCCAGGCGGGGCTGAAGCTTGTGGACTGCCCCATCCGCCACATGGGCACCGAGAAGGCGCGGGACATCTACGGCGCCATCCAGAAGCACCTGACGGACGGGGGCGTGGAGATCCGCTACGGCCTCAACTGCGTCAACATCCTGCTGGAGGACAGCCGCGCCCTGGGCGTCATCGTCCAGAAGCCGGACGGCACCGGGCGCGAGGAGATCCTGGCCAGCAACGTCGTCGTGGCGACGGGGCGGCGCGGGGCGGACTGGCTGGAGAAGGTCTGCGAGGAGCACGGCATCGCGCACCAGCCCGGCACGGTGGACATCGGCGTGCGCGTCGAGGTGCGCAACGAGGTCATGGAGGACGTCAACGACGTCCTGTACGAGGGCAAGTTCGTCGGCTACCCCGCCCCCTTCCGGGACCGGGTGCGCACCTTCTGCCAGAACCCCGGCGGGTTCGTGAGCCAGGAGAACTACGACGACGACCTCGCGGTGGTGAACGGCCACAGCTACAAGGACCTCAAGAGCGAGAACACCAACCTCTCCATCCTGTCCTCCCACAACTTCAACATCCCCTTCAACCAGCCCATCGCCTACGCGAAGAAGGTGGGGGAGCTGACCAACATGCTGGCCAACGGCCGCATCCTCGTGCAGCGGTTCGGGGACATCCTGACCGGCAAGCGCACCTGGGACAAGGAACTGCAGCGCGCCAACGTGCGGCCCACGCTGAAGGACGCGGTGGCGGGGGACATCACGGCCGCCATGCCCTACCGCGCGATGACGAACATCATCGCGTTCATCCAGGCGCTGGAGGTCGTCGTGCCGGGGTTCGCCTCGCCGGAGACGCTGCTGTATTCGCCGGAGCTGAAGTTCTACTCGAACCGCGTGAAGATGGACGCCGACCTGAGCACGAACATCAAGGGCTTCTATTCCCTGGGCGATTCCAGCGGGTGGACCAGGGGGCTGATGATGGCGTCGGCGATGGGCGTCAAGCTGGGCAGGCGCCTGGCGGAGGCGTCCGCGCAGCCGCGGTGACGGCATCCTGCGGGCATTAAATATTTCATATTCCTTGCAATATTGTTTCCGTTTCGTTACACTGCGGGCAAATCCATCCCGGGAGGACGCCGAATGAAACGCCTGCCCTGCCTTGTGCTCGCCCTGCTGCTCCTTCTTCCCGGCGCGTTCGCGCAGGAGGCCGGCGACACCGCCGCAGAGGCTGACGTCGTCATCGTGACGAGCGAGGGCCGCGAGCTCAGGTACGACGACAGCGGCGACGACGTGCGGGCCCTGCAGGAGCGGCTCAAGCACCTGGGCTACTACAGCGGCCCCATCAGCGGGCTTTATAAGGAAGTGACCACCAGCGCGGTCAAGGCCGTGCAGAAGGCGTACGGGCTGGAGGAGACGGGCAGGGCGGACCTGGCGCTGCAGCAGATCGTATACGGCGACGCCCACCGGCCCCTGTCCAGCGGGATGCAGGGACAACAGGTCAGCCGCCTGCAGACGCGCCTGGGCGAGCTCGGCTATTTCTCGGGCCGTATCACCGGCAACTACCTGAACGTCACCGCGTCCGCGGTCTCCGCCTTCCAGCGGGACAACGGCCTGCCCGAGACCGGGAAGGCGGACGTGCGCACGCTGGTCCGCCTGTATTCCGACGACATCTTCATGCCCACGCCCGGCCCCGCGGCGACGCCGCGCCCCGTGCCCACGCCCCCGCCGGACGCCGCCTTCCGCGGCACGGTGGGCTACGGCGACAAGGACGACCGCGTCCGAATGGCGCAGGAGCGCCTGGCCGCGCTGGGGTTCTTCGACCGCAAGGTGACCGGCGGGTTCTACGAGCATACCGCGACCGCCGTCAAGGCTTTCCAGGGCCTCAACGGGCTCACGCGCGACGGCGTCATCGGGGAGACGACCTGGAACGCGCTGTTCGCCGCCGACGCCATCCCCAAGGGCGGCCAGCCCAGGCCCACCCCGGCGCCCACCCCGATTCCCTATTCCATCGAGGTGGACGTCAACAACCAGCTCATCAAGGTCTGGGGCCTGGACGGGTACGGCCAGCACACGAAGCTGGAGAAGGTGTTCGTCTGCTCCACCGGCACCAAGAGCTACCCCAGCGAGCTGGGCACCTTCACCCTGACCGGGCGAAAGGCCAAGTGGGCCGAGTTCCCCAACTGGGGCGGCGGCAAGGCCCGCTGGTGGGTGCGCATCAACAGCGACATCGCATTCCACTCCATCATCTACAATTCGAACAACCTCGACGACGTGAACATGTCCTCGGTGCGCAAGCTGGGCAGCCGCGCCTCGCACGGGTGCATCCGCCTGACCGTGGCCGACGCGCAGTGGATCTACGACAACGTGGGCAAGGGGACCGTCGTGCGCATCCACGAGGACGCGCCGCCGGACCCGGAGCTCAAGGCCGCGCACATGCCCGGCAGCTTCAACAAGAACACGTACCTGCACAACCCGACGCCCGCGCCGTTTGCCTACCCCCCGTTCGATATGGGCCACGCCCCGCAGGAGCCGGCGCGGCCCCTGAAGAAGGGCCACGAGGGCATCGACGTGTACTGGGTGCAGGGGATGCTGCGCGAGCTGGGGTATTACGCGGGCACTGTGACCGGCACCTACCTGGAGGGGACCGAGGCGGCGGTGCGCGCGTTCCGCAAGGACCAGGGCCTGGGAAGCTCCGCCGGCGCGGACGCGAAGACGCTGCAGCGCCTGTACGACCTCGCGCGCGAGCGGGCCATGCCCGCCGCCACGCCGCTTCCCACCGACGCCCCGGGCGCGCTGGGCATGCAGCCGGACATCCCGCTGCCCGCCTTCGTCGTGGAGGGCGACACGCCTTAAGCACTGTACCGGCTGCCGGAAACGGCGGCCGTTTCATTGGTTTTAAGCAATCCGGTCAACCTGAAATTGCTTGTTGCGCATGGAATGGGACCATGGGTATAATACGCAGCAGTGTCCGCGGAGGCGCAAGCCCCGCGGGCTGAAAAACGAAAGAGGTTCGGGAATGGCGGAATCCTTGCTCGAATTATTGCAGGAGTCCTGCGCGGTAACCCTGCCCATGCACATGCCCGGCCACAAGCGCAACACGCTGCTGGCCCCCTACCTGAAGACCCTCTCCGCCGACATCGACATCACCGAGATCCTGGGGTTCGACCACCTCCACGCGGCCTCCGGCGTGCTGAAGGACGCGATGGACAACGCCGCCTCGGTCTTCGGCGCCAACCATACGTTCTTCCTCGTCAACGGCAGCACGGTCGGCCTGCTGGCGGCCATCCGGGCGCTCACCAGCCCCGGCGACAGCGTGCTGATGGCGCGCAACTGCCACCGCTCGGTCTACCACGCGCTGGCGCTCAACAACCTCAAGCCCTATTTTATTTATCCCATGACCAACCTGCGCTTCCAGGTCATGGCGTCGCTGTCCGTGCGCAAGATCGAGAGCGCCATCGCGCAGCACCGTGACGCGCGCGTGCTCATCATCACGAGCCCCACCTACGAGGGCGTCACCAGCGACCTTCCGGCCATCATCAGCCTGGCGCACCGCCACGGGCTGACGGTCCTGGTGGACGAGGCGCACGGCAGCCACCTGGGCTTCCACCCGTTCTTCCCCAAGAGCGCACTGAGCGCGGGGGCGGACATCGTCATCCACAGCCTGCACAAGACGATGCCCTCGCTTACGCAGACCGCCCTCGCGCACGTGCGCACCCCGGCGCTGGCCAACGAGATGCAGCGCCAGCTGTCGGTCTTTGAGACGACCAGCCCTTCCTTCCTGCTGCTGGCATCCATCGACGCTTGCGTCCGGCTCATCCGGGACCGGGGGGACGAGCTGTTCTCCGCCTGGCAGGCTGCCCTGGATGCGTTTGACAGGAAGACATTGGGCCTCAAGCACCTTCGCGTCATGGGGTACGGCAAGCACCGGGGCAAGCCGATGGACAACGTGTTCGGGCTGGAGCCGAGCAAGCTCTACGTGTCCACCACCAACAGCAACATCAACGGGTATGAGCTGGCCCAGATCATGCGCACGCAGCACGCGACGGAGCCGGAGATGATCACGCCCCAGGGCGTGCTGGCGATGACCGGCATGGGGGACACCGTCGCGACGCTGGAGCGGTTCGGGGACATCCTCCTCGCCATCGACCGCAGGCTCAGCCCCGCGAAGTCGGTCAAGGTGCCGCTGATGGCCCCGCAGGTGCAGAGCGCGGTGCCGCTGTCCAAGGCCGAGCGCGCTCCGTTCTTCTGCCTGGACATCGCGGACTCCGTGGGGTGGACGCTGGCGGAGAACATCACGGTATACCCGCCGGGCATCCCGGTGGTCGTGCCGGGCGAGGTCATGAACGAGCAGGCGGTGCGCTACCTGCTGGCGGCGCGCGAGGCCGGCAACACCATCCTGCGCTCGCGCAGCGACCTGGACGGCCAGGTGGCCGTGCTGCGCGACACGGAGCCCAAGAACCCCGCGGCGGCGGTGGACG
>DATHTQ010000206.1:0-2503 GCA_035463055.1 Candidatus Limnocylindria bacterium | reverse complement strand
GTGATGAGCATCATCATCTCCGGCCTGCCCGCGCGCATCTCGCTGCGCGCCCCGGTGAAGAAGGGCCACCCGCCGTAAAAGAACACGATGCTGGACAGCGCGAACAGCAAGAGGTTGGAGCCGGGGAACATGACCATGTAGCCGAACAGCATCTGGGCCATCTCAGAAAGGACGACGATGGGGACGCTCAGCACCAGGACGATCCAGAACCGCCGCCGGAAATCGGCGATCATCGCCTCGTGGTGGCCGCTGTCGCCCAAACCGTGCCCGCCGTGGTCGGTTTCACCAAGGTCCGTTACACCGTGGCCCGGCGCATCATGCCCGGACATGGCATGGCGCGTGTGTCCCATATCGCCGTGGCTATTGCTTCCAGAATCATGCCCGCCATGCCCCGCCGCCCCGTGGTCCATGGAAGGGCGGGACGCCCCGTGCTGTTCGGGGAGCGTATCCCCCATTCCCGGGTGTTCGTGCCGGTGGCCGCCGCTTTCACTCATGCCACTCCGTCCTTTCACTCGATGCAAGGAATGGGGCGGGACCTTCATCCCGCCCCGAGTCAAGCTTCAAATGCCATTATCCTGCGATCTAATCCTTGTGGATTCATGGCACCGGGAGCGGGCAGCAGGCGAACAGCTCGTCCTCGGACAGCCACTGGTGGTTCACGACCTCTTCGCCGCCGTCCGTGGGCATGAAGTCGACCATGTACGCTACGCCGCGGACGACCTCGGCGATTTCTGCCTGGACGCCCTCTCCGCCCATGCCGCTGATATGGCCGGGCATCAGGGTGACCACGTCACCGACGCTGTAAGGCTCCTCGCGATGGCCCTCGATTTCCTCATGGATGACCCAGCGGTGGTTCTCCATCCGCTCCCCCGTCTCCGCGCTGGTAAAGTTGATTGCGTACAGCACGGTGTCGAACGCGCCGGAGATGACGCCGCCCGCGCCCATCATTCCCGGCATGTGGTCGGCGTTGAGGACGACGTACGTGCCCACGGGAAACCTCGGGTCGGCCGCTTCCGTGAACTCATCCGTTGGCGACATGGCCATATGGCCGCCGGCTTCCTGGGCTATAACCGGGACCGCCAGCGCCAGCGCAAGGAGCGCCATCGTTACGTATTGCAGGAATCTCTTCATTCGTTACCTCCCTTCGTCTATTATCGTTACGGAATCAATAAAATATACACGAGCGGGACAAGGGGTAAACCACCAAAGGTTTCCGTCACGCCCGCGGCCTGCGCGGGAAGCGCACGAGGCGGTGTGCCCGGGGCCGATTTTATATGTGGTTCGGGGTACACTTCGTCTAGGGAGGGAGCGTTATGCATGAGGAAATCGAGGCCCAGGCCGCCCAGGCGATGCGGGAGCTGGTCCAGGCGGCGGGGATGAAGCCCGGCCAGGTCATGGTGGTGGGCTGCTCGTCCAGCGAGATGCTGGGGGAGCGCATCGGCAAGGGCGGCAGCATGGACGCCGCCGAAGCCGCCTTAGCCGGCATCGCGCCGGTGCTGCGGGAGGCGGGCGTACACCTGGCGGCCCAGTGCTGCGAGCACCTCAACCGCGCCCTGGTGGTGGAGAGGGAGCTCGCGCTATCACACGGTCTGGAAATCGTGAACGCAGTGCCGCAGCCGCATGCGGGCGGCTCGTTCGCGACGGCGGTGTACGGCCGCATGGAAGACCCCGTGCTGGTGGACAGCATCCAGGCGGACGCTGGCATGGACATCGGCGGCACGCTCATCGGGATGCACCTGCGCAGGGTCGCGGTCCCCGTGCGGCTGGGCCTGAAGAAAATTGGGATGGCGGACATCGTCTGTGCGCGGACGCGGCCCAGGTACATCGGCGGCCCCCGCGCGACCTATCTCCCACTGTGAGCGGGGGGCAGACTATTACCTCGGCGCAGCTTGCGGACAGGGTCGCAGAAGTCCGCGCGAGGATTGCGCTTGCCGCGCGCGCCGCGGGGAGGGTTCCGTCGGGGATCGTTTTATGCGCCGCCTGCAAGGCCCAGGACAGCGAGACCATCCGTCTCAGCGCCGCTTTGGAGATTGACGTGTTCGGCGAGAACCGCGTGCAGGAGATGGCGGAGCACCTGCGCGCGGGCGCGTACGCGGGCAAGCCCTGCCATTTCATCGGCAAGCTGCAGACCAACAAGGTGCGGCACATCGTAGGAGCGGCTTCGCTCATCCAAAGCGTTGACAGCCCGCGGCTGGCCGCCGCCATCGAGGCGGAAGCCGGGAAGCGGGGCGTCGTGCAGGACGTCCTGCTCGAGGTCAACCTGGGAGGGGAGGCAAGCAAGGCAGGCGCAACTCCGGAGGACCTCCGGATGCTTGCAGACGCGGCCGCAGCCTGCCCCCCCGTCCGGGTGCGCGGGCTGATGGCCATCCCGCCGGCGGGAGGCTCCCCGGACGAAGCGAAGCGTTATTTTGCCAGGCTCAGGGGCTTGCTGGAGGAACTGCGCCAATGGTTTCCCGAATATTCAATGTTGGACACCCTTTCCATGGGCATGAGCGAGGACTAT
>DATHTQ010000205.1:0-1882 GCA_035463055.1 Candidatus Limnocylindria bacterium | reverse complement strand
CTACGCCGCGGAGCTGGGGATCACGCAGGCGTGCGAAGAGGAGGCGGTCCGCCAGCTCCACGAGCTGCGCGAGCGGGCGGCGCAGACCGATGACGGTGCCGCGGTGGCGGACGACGAGCACTTCTACGCCGAGCAGAACGCGCGGCTGGTGAAGAACGCGGAGGAGTACTACCGCAGCATGTTCGCGGCGCGGGTGAGCTCGTGGAACCTGCGCGACTGCCACATGGCCGACACGCTGGACGCGCTGGTGCGCCACTTCGAGGGAAAGGGGATCGCGTCCAGGGTGGTGGTCTGGGAGCACAACTCCCACCTGGGCGACGCGCGCGCCACGGAGATGGGCGAGGAGGGGGAGTGGACCGTGGGCCAGCTGGTCCGCGAGCGGCACGGGGACCAGGCGCGGCTGATCGGCTTCAGCACGTACACCGGCACGGTCACCGCGGCGTCGGAGTGGGACGCGCCCGCGGAGCGCAAGCGGGTGCGAAAGGGGATGGCGGGGAGCTACGAGGCGCTCTTCCACGACGCCGGCGTCCCCGACTTCTTTCTCCCCCTCCGGGACGGCGGCCCGGCGGCGGAAGCGCTGCGGGAGGCGCGGCTGGAGCGGGCGATCGGCGTCATCTACCTCCCCGCCAGCGAGCGGTGGAGCCACTACTTCCACGCCCGCCTCGCCGACCAGTACGACGCCGTGATCCACTACGACCACACCCGCGCCCTGCACCCGCTGGAGCGCACCCCCCGGTGGGAGAGCGGCGAGCCGCCGGAGACGTTCCCGTCAGGACTGTAGACCCCGCGCCATCGGGATCGCGTGCCTCGCCGAAGCGAGGCCGTGAGGTTCGTCGGCGATCGATGGGAGGAGAAAGAGTCCCGAAAGCCTTCCTCTGTGCGTCCCGTGCCTCTAGTTTTCCGGGCTGAAGAAACCCGTGCCGGAGGCCTGGATGCAGGATACGTTCGAACAACTGAGGGAGCGCGAGTTCAGGCGGCTGGACGCGCAGGGGCACGTGTACCTGGACTTCACGGGTGCCGGCCTCTACGCGGAGTCGCAGGTGCGCGCGAACGCCGACTTTCTCTGTAGCAGCGTCTTCGGCAACCCGCACTCGCGCAACCCCACCTCGCTGGCCGCCACCCAGCTCTGCGACAACGCCCGCACCCGCGTCCTGGACTACTTCAACGCCGACCCCGAGCTGTACGAGGTCGTCTTTACGCTCAACGCCAGCGGCGCGCTCAAGCTGGTGGGCGAGGCGTACCCGTGGGAGCCCGGCGGACAGTTCCTGCTGACCGCGGACAACCACAACTCCGTCAACGGCCTGCGCGAGTTCGCCCAGGCGCACGGCGCGGACGTGCGCTACGTGCCGCTGGGGGACGAGCTGCGGCTGCAGGGGCTGGAGGAGCACCTGGCGCGGGCGGACCGGACGAAGCACAACCTGTTCGCGTTCCCCGCGCAGTCCAACTTCTCCGGCGTCAAGCACCCGCTGGACGCCGTCCGGGTGGCGCACGAGCACGGCTGGCACGTGCTGCTGGACGCGGCGGCCTTCGTGCCCACCAACCCGCTGGACCTGCGCCGCCACGCGCCGGACTTCGTCTGCATCTCGTTCTACAAGATGTTCGGCTTTCCCACCGGCGTGGGCGTGCTGCTGGCCCGCCGCAACGCGCTGGGCGAGCTGCACCGGCCCTGGTTCGCGGGGGGCACGGTGCGCTTCGTGAGCGCGCAGAACCAGGTGCACCTGCAGCACGTGACCGGGCGCGCGTTCGAGGACGGCACGCTGAACTACCTGGGGATCGCGGCGGTGCCGCCGGGGCTGGACTTTCTGGAGGAGATCGGGATCGGGCGCATCAACGCCCACGTGATGCGGCTCACGGAGAAGCTGCTGCACGAGCTGCTGGCGCT
>DATHTQ010000204.1:0-2568 GCA_035463055.1 Candidatus Limnocylindria bacterium | reverse complement strand
CACGAGTCCGCCGCGCTGGCCATCCGCCAGAAGAAGGACAGCGCCATCGTCAAGGGCATGCTCATGGTGCGCGGGGGTGAGGCGGACGGCTTCGTGTCCGCGGGTTCCACCGGGGCGGTGCTGCTGGGCGGGATGCTGCGCCTTGGCCGCGTGCCGGGTATCGAACGTCCCGCCATCGCCCCGATGCTGCCCGGCCGGGACAAGGGGTTCCTGCTCATCGACGCGGGCGCCAACGTGGACTGCAAGCCCGACTACCTCGCCCAATTCGCGCTGATGGGTGACGCGTATATGCGCCGGGTCATGAACGTCGCGCAGCCCGCCATCGGGCTCCTCAACAACGGCGCGGAGGAAGAGAAGGGCAGCGCGCTGTACGTGGCGGCGCACCAGCTGCTCAAGCAGCTGCCGGTCCACTTCGTCGGCAACGTCGAGGGGCGCGCGATTCCCGAAGGCCAGGCGGACGTCATCGTGTGCGACGGGTTTGACGGCAACATCATTCTCAAGTACACTGAGGGCGTCGCGTCGGCGCTGCTGGCGCTCATCAAGCGGGAGCTCACGGCGGACCTGCGCAGCAAGGTCGGCGCGCTGCTGGCAAAGCCTGCGTTCCGGCGCGTGCGCAAGGCGATGGACTACACCGAGGTCGGCGGGGCGCCGCTTCTTGGCGTAGCCGGAGCGGTGGTCAAGGCGCATGGCTCCAGCGACGCGAAGTCCGTCGCGAGCGCGCTGCGCCAGGCGGTCCGGATGACCGAGGGCGGCGTCGCGGCCGCCATCGCGGAGAACCTCAGCAAAGGCACGAAAACGGAGGGCTAAGCCATGGTATACGACACCGTAGCCGGACTCATCGCCAACCAGCTCAAGGCCGACCCGGCCAAGGTCACCCGCGGCGCGCGGCTCGTGGAGGACCTGGGGGCGGACAGCGCCAACGTGATGGTCCTCATCATGGATATCGAGGACCAGTTCAACATCACGGTCGAGGACAGCGCCATCACGACGCTCAAGACCGTCGGCGACGTCGCGGACTACGTGCAGGCCCGCCAGAAAGCCTGACAAGGCAGACGACAGGTTGAAAAAGAAGGGGCCGGGGCTGCCGGATGAAGCGTCGGCGGCCCTTTTCCTTGGGCGCGCGAAGACCCTGGCGGCGGCGATCGGGCATCCGTTCCGCGACTGGGGGCTTCTTTTGCGCGCCTTGACACACCCTTCCGCCAGCATGCGCGACAACAACCAGCGGCTGGAGTTCCTGGGCGACGCGGTCTTGCAGCTGTGCGTGAGCCGGATGCTGTACGAGCGCTTTGGCGAGCGGGAGGGCGGCCTGACGCGCAGGCGCCAGCAGCTGGTCAGCGCGGGCGCGCTCGCGAAGGTCGCGCTGTCCATCGACCTGGGCGCGTGCGTCCTGATGGACGATTCGCTCACCCGCCACGGCGGCCGCGAGCACCCCGGGGTGCTTTCGGACGCGCTGGAGGCGGTGCTTGGCGCGGTGTTCCTCGACGGCGGGCTGGACGCGGCGGACGCCGTCGTGCGCCGCCTGTGGGCCCACGCGCTGGAGGAGGCCGACACGAAGCTGGACCCTAAGGGCGCGCTGCAGGCATGGGCCGCGGCGCAGGGACTGGCCGAGCCATCGTATGTCCACCTCGCGCAGAGCGGGCCGCTCAACAGCCCGGTGTACGGCGCGGCGGTGACAGTCGGGGAGCGGGAGATGGGCCGCGGCTTCGGCCCCACCAAGCGCGCCGCGCAGGCCGATGCGGCCGCAAAGGCGCTGGAGGCCATTCGCCAGGCGGAGGTGCGCGGTGAAGCTGGCCAGGCTTGAGCTGCTCGGGTTCAAGTCCTTCCCGCAGCGGACCGACATCCGCTTCGACGGGGGCATCACGGGCATCGTAGGCCCCAACGGCTCGGGGAAGAGCAACATCGCGGATGCGGTGCGCTGGGTGCTGGGCGAGCAGAACGCCCGGATGCTGCGCGGCGCGCGCATGGACGACGTCATCTTCGCGGGCACCCAGAAGCGCCGGGCGCTGCCTTGGTGCGAGGTCTCCCTCGTGTTCGACAACGCGGACGGCGCGCTCAAGACGCCTTTCTCCGAGGTCATGGTCACGCGCAAGGCCTGGCGCAGCGGCGAAAGCGAATACATGCTCAACCGAAAGAACTGCCGCCTGAAAGACATCGCCGAGCTGTTTTACGACACCGGCGTTGGCGGGGGCGGCTATTCCATCATCGGGCAGGGGCAGATAGACGTGTTCCTCTCCGGCCGCGGGGAAGAGCGCCGCGACGCCCTGGAGGAGGCCGCGGGCATCAGCGCGCTGCGCACCCGCAAGGAAGAGGCGACCCGCAAGCTGGACCGCGCCCAGGAGCAGCTGGAGCGCGCCGGAGATTTGCTGCGCGAACTGGAGGCGATGCTGGGCCCGCTCGAAAAGCAGAGCGAGGCGGCGCGGGAATACCTGCGCCTGGCTGAGCGGCTCAAGCAGGTGGACGCCAACGTCTACCTTGTGCGCCACGAGCGCCTGACCCGCCGCGTAGGCACGCTGACCGCGAGCGCGGAAGCCTTGCGCGAGGCCCTGCGCGGCCACGCGGAGGAACTGG
>DATHTQ010000203.1:0-3468 GCA_035463055.1 Candidatus Limnocylindria bacterium | reverse complement strand
TCAACGAGCCATACCAGGGCGGCCGCCGGCTCATGGACATCGTGTACGTGGGCGAGCCGGCGCCCTGAAATACCAGAACCATGGCAAAAGCCCGGACAGCGTCCGGGTTCAGACTATCAAAAAAGTCGATAGGGGCATGTTGGCAAGTGGCGGGACGGGGAGATATCGGAGGGGAACCCTCCGATGGCAATCGTTTCCGGCGGCATGCACGCCGGAAACGGGGGCATTCCGCGGTGAGGAGCATGCCCCGAACAGAGCGGAATGCCTTCCTCTCATTTTCCGCGGCTATGCCGCAGGCATAGCGGAAAATGCAGAACCGTCAAAAATCGTAGATTTTTGACGGCCTGAGCCCGGACACGTCCGGGCTTTTGCTTGCCTATGGGCCGGCCGCGCTACAGGCTGTTGATCATCTGGTAGATATCCTTCTTGAAGCGCGGCTTCTTCTTGAGGGCCTTGTCGATGGGCATGTGGAACACCCTGCCCCGGCGCACGCCGATGACCTCGTTGCCGATGCCGCGCCGAAGCAGCTCGATGGCCATGTTCCCGGCCTCGAACGCGAACGCGGCGTCCTGGGCGGTGGGCTCGTGGCCCCGCTGGACGTAGCCGATGACGTTGTGGCGCACCTCGGTTTTCGTCATGTACTTGAGAATGTGGGCGAAACGGCGCGCGGTCATCTTCTCGCCCTCGAACACCTGGGTGAAGTCCTTGAGGTAGCCGTACACGTCGAACGGCTTCATGG
Source organism: Candidatus Limnocylindria bacterium (assembly GCA_035463055.1). Taxonomy (GTDB): domain Bacteria; phylum Bacillota; class Clostridia; order Christensenellales; family Aristaeellaceae; genus UBA6115. The sequence continues at coordinate 2,729 of DATHTQ010000203.1, read as the reverse complement.
TCAAGTACGCGCCCTCCGCGACGACGATGGTCGCCCGCGTGTTGCCGCGCGCCGCCAGCGCCTTGAGGCGCTCGGCCACTTCCTCGACCTTCCAGCCCTTGGCCTCGGGCACGACGACGATCTCGCTGCCCGTGGACATCGCGGTCTGCATCGCGATGTCGCCGCAGTTGCGGCCCATGACCTCCACCACCGCCGGCCTGTCGTGCGAGCGGGAGGTGGCGCGGATGGCGCGGACCGCCTCCATGCAGACGTTGACCGCGGTGTCGAAGCCCAGCGACGTCTCGGAATACTCCAGGTCGTTGTCGATCGTCCCAGGGATGCCGATGCACGGCATGCCCAGCTCGGAAAGGCGCAGCGCGCCCATGTAGCTGCCGTCCCCGCCGATGACGACCAGGCCCTTGACGCCCAGGTCCTTCAGGAACTTCGCCGCCTTCACGCGGTACTCGTGCTGGAAGAACTCCTCGCATCGCGCCGTGCGCAGGTAGGTGCCCGGCAGGTCCGCGATGTCCAGCACGGTGTCGAGGTTCATGCGGGTAAAGCTGTCCTCGGGCCTGAATTTCCCGATGAGGCCGTTGAACCCGCGCTTGATGCCGATCAGCGGCATCCCTGCCCTGGCCGCGAAGCGGGCGGTTTCCATCACCGCCGCGTTCATCCCCGGGCTGTCCCCCCCGCTGGTCAGTACGGCTATCTTGTCCATGGGTCGTCGCCTCCGCCATATGCAGTCAAAAGGGAAGGGCAGGGCCGCCTTGCGCCCTGCCCGTTCGCGTCATTCCTTCGCGAGGATCTTCGGCGCGCGCGGCGCGCGCAGCCTGGAGGCCTCCGGCATGTCCGAGCCCAGCAGCGGCAGCAGGTAGGACGCGAACGCCTGGGTCACGCCGTTGCCCTGCTCGTTGATGAACTCGTCGGGCATCAGCCGCGTCTTCGCCGCGATGTCCCGCAGCGGGGTGAGCTGGTAGTCCACCGAGTAGTACCCCGTCCGGTGGATGGTGATGGAGCCGTCCACGTTGTGCCAGATGGCGAACTGCGCCGCCTTCTCGCCGACCTCGCGCGCCTCGCGCTGGTCCACGTCGCTGACGCACCCGATGAACGAGCGCTGCAGGTAGCCGAACGTATCGGAGATGACCCGCTTGTACCCCAGCTTTTCCTTGATCTGCTTCGCGAGCTGCTCGCCCAGCGCGCCGGTCCCGGACAGCTGGACGTTGCCGTGCGCGTCGCGCCCGGTCTCCATGAGGGTCGAGAGGATGGGCGTGTGGTTCTCGTCCTGGATGCCCTCGGACACCGCGATGAGGCACCTGCCATGCTTCTCGTAGGCCGCCTTGACGTCGGAGAGGAACTTGTCCATCGTGAACGCCCGCTCCGGCATGTAGATAAGGTGGGGGCCGTCGTCCGCGTAGCTGCGCGCGACGGACGAGGCGGCGGTCAGGAAGCCCGCGTGCCGTCCCATGACCACGCCGATGTGGATGCCCGGGAGCGCGCGGTTGTCCAGGTTCAGGCTCATGAAGCTCTGGGCGACGTAGCGCGCGGCCGACGGGTAGCCCGGGGTGTGGTCGTTGACCATCAGGTCGTTGTCGATGGTCTTGGGGATGTGGATGGCGCGGAACTCGTACCCGGTATTCTCCGCCTGCTCGTTGACGATGCGGACGGTGTCCGAGGAGTCGTTGCCGCCGATGTAGAAGAAATAGCGGACGTCGTGCGCGCGGAAGACCTTGAAGATCTCCTCGCAGTACTTCTCGTCGGGCTTGTCGCGGGTGGAGGACAGCGCGGAGGAGGGCGTCACCGCCACGCGCTCGAGGTTGTGGGTGGTCTCCTGCGTGAGGTCGATGAAGTCCTCGTTGATGATGCCGCGCACGCCGCCGATGGCGCCGTACACCTTGGTGATCTGGGGAAACTTGCGGCTTTCCAGCACCGCCCCGACGAGGGACTGGTTGATGACCGCGGTAGGCCCGCCGCCCTGCGCGACGACCACTTTGCCCTTCAGTTCCATAACGCTCCTGCCAGTTGATATTGGATGAATTATCGATGATGCGCAGCCAAACGCCTTCCCGTCATTTTCCGCGCCATTCCACAGGCATTGCGGAAAATGCAGACCCGTCAAGAATCATGGATACCTGACGGAAGTCTCAGTTTTTTCCCGCGCAGCCCAGGACGTGGACGATTTTGTGCTGCACCATGGCCTGCAGCGCCGCGCGCGCCTCGGTGAGGTACTGGCGCGGGTCGAAATGGTCCGGATGCTCGGCGAAGTGCTTGCGGATCATCGCGGTGAACGCGAGGCGCAGGTCCGAGTCGATGTTGATCTTGCACACCGCCATCGAGGCGGCCTTGCGCAGCATCTCCTCCGGCACGCCCATCGCGCCGCTGAGCTTACCGCCGTACTGGTTGATCATCTCCACGTACTCGGGGATGACGCTGGACGCGCCGTGCAGCACGATGGGGAACCCGGGCAGGCGGCGCTCCACTTCCTCGAGGATGTCGAAGCGCAGCTTGGCCTCGCCCTTGAACTTGTAGGCGCCGTGGCTGGTGCCGATGGCGATGGCAAGGCTGTCGCAGCCGGTGCTCTTGACGAACTCCTCCACCTCCTCCGGGTGGGTGTAGGACGAGTCCTCGGCCTTGACCTTGATGTCGTCCTCGCCGCCGGCCAGGCGGCCCAGCTCCGCCTCGACGGTCACGTCGCGCTCGTGCGCGTACTCGACGACCCTGCGGGTGACCGCGATGTTCTCCTCGAACGTCAG
>DATHTQ010000202.1:0-2022 GCA_035463055.1 Candidatus Limnocylindria bacterium | reverse complement strand
ATGTACTCGTTCCGAAGCTCCAGCTTCGGAACGCATTTCCACGAAGCTCCAGCTTCGTTAGCGGCGCTGCCCACGCTGACGGCCTGTTGATTTAGTCCGGCCTTGTAGGGCTTATCGGAGGGCGCTATAGTTTTGGGCGGCTAGGGAGTGCATGGGCCAGCAAGGAGCGGGATATGACGTACTGGGCACGGCCGCCGGAATCGCGTGAGCAAGCGGTGTTGTTCCCGCAGCGTTTGGATGAGGCGCTGCCGCGGGAGCATGTCGTGCGGTTGCTCGATGAGGTGCTGGGGCGGTTGGACTGGAGCCGCTTCGAGGCGTGCTATCACGGGCGGATCGGGCAGCCGCCGATCCATCCGCGGGTGCTCGCCGGCGTGCTGCTTTACGGGCTGGGGACGCGGCTGCGGAGCAGCCGGGCGTTGGAAGAGGCCCTGCAGGTGCGGCTGGACTTTCGGTGGTTGGCGGAAGGGCAAACGATCGACCACTGCATACTCAGCGAATTCCGCCGCCGCCACAGCGAGGAACTGAAGGAACTGTTCGTACAGGTCTGCGTGGTGGCGCGGGAGTTGGGGCTGGTGAGCTTGGACCTGCTGGGGTTTGATGGCACGCGGGTACGGGCCAACAACCGTCGCCGTGCGACGCGCACGGCGAAGGAGTTGCAGCAGGCGTTGGCCGAACTCCGGACGCGTTTCGAGGAGTTCCAGCAGCAGGCCGACGCAGAAGATGCGCGGGACGAAGAGCGTTTCGGCTTGCGGAAACCGCGAGAACTGCCGGCGGAACTACGCGACGCCCCGCAGCGTCTCCAGAAGCTCGACGCGGCGTTACAGCGGCTGAAAGAGGCGGGCCGCGACGCCGACGGGACACCGCAGCGCATCCCGCTGACCGATCCCCAATCACGGGTGATGCCGAACAAGGAAGGCGGCCACGCGCCGAACTACACGCCCACGGCGACGGTTGACCTCGGCAGCGGACTGATCGTGGGGGCCGACGTGCTTAGCGTGATCAACGAAGACGGCCATTTGCTTCCCGCCTGCGAAGAGGTGCAAACGCAGTTCGCATTGCCCACGCCGCCGCCGGTGGCCGCGGATGGCTTGATGGCCACGGGGGCGAACATCGCCGGTTGTGAGGCGCGGGGGATTCTCTTGTACTCGCCGGTCCCCGTGCCCGATCCCGCCTCGAATCCGGCGTTGCGGGCCGATCCTTCGCAGCCGGTGGCAGAAAAGGACTGGGATCGGTTACCGACGCATCGGGTCAAGATTCACGGACAGACGCAGCCGCAACTCGACAAAACGGCCTTCGTGTACGATGCGGCGCGAAACTGCTACTGGTGCCCGCTGGGGCACGCCCTGTCTTACCGGACCACCACGAGCCAAGCGCACGGCCGCGGTCGGCGGGTGCGGGCGCGCTATCAGGCCGCCAGACAAAGCTGCCAGGCCTGCCCCCTGCGTGCGCGATGCCTTGGGGGGCAGGCGAAGGCGCGGCAGGTCCACCGCGACCAGTACGACGCGCACCGGGAACGCCACGCCCTGCACATGGCCAGGCCGGAGTCTCAAACGCAATACGCGCGGCGGCGACATGCGGGCGAGCGTCCGTTTGCGGTGATCAAACAACAATTCGGGCTACGCCAATTCTTGCTCCGCGGGCTGCGGGCGGTGCAGGATGAGTGGCGTTGGGCGGTCACGGCGTTCAACCTGCTGCGGATCCACAGCCTGCTGCGGAGTCGGGCCGGTCCGAACGATTCCCTGCCGTCCCTTGTCCCCTACCCTTAACCCCTTGAATTCGAACGTCACACGTCCCCCGCTGATCTTGCGCAAGCGGTCGGCGGGGGCCAGGGGTGAAGCGTGCGTTCCACAACAGCGAGAAACTAAATCAACAGGCCGTCCAGCTTGGGCGGCAGTCCGGAGCTTCGGAACGAGAGAACGGGCAACCGAGCGACCATCATTGGATGGGATTCGCAGCCGAATGTCAATTTGCGGCAGGTCACCTTTTTGCCGTCGCATGCGAGCGGGCGAGGGCCGGGGGTGA
>DATHTQ010000201.1:0-6482 GCA_035463055.1 Candidatus Limnocylindria bacterium | reverse complement strand
TGGCTCGTCCCGGGCGACCTGTTCTTCTACGACCTGCCCAACGCGCGCTTCGCGCTGACAGAGCAGTTCGCGCTGCTGGAGGCCTCCGATAACCCCTATGAGGAGGCGACGTCCGCGCGGCTGCGCCTGATGCGCCACCGCCTCGACGTCATCACCGCAAGCATCGAGGCGCTTTCGGCCATCAGGCCCATGGACGCGGTCGTCGCGGTCATGCACCATCCCCCGGACAAGCAGTCCCTGTGGGAGCTGGCCGCGCAGTCCCGTGAGGGCGGGATGCCCAAGCCCGGGCTGTTCCTGTGCGGCCAGTTCAACAACGGGCAGATCCGCCTGCCGGGGCTGGGACCCATGTACGTGCCGCCCCAGGCGGACGGCAGCGGCGGGTTCTTCCCCGGCGACGAGGGCTTCGCGGGGCTGTCCATCACGCAGGGCATCCCGGTGCACGTAAGCCCCGGCCTGGGCGTGTCGGGGTACTATCCGGTTCGGATGCGGCTGTTCAACCGCCCGGCCGTCACCATCATCGAGATGACGCGGGCCATGACGAGGTAGGGCATGCGCGAGCACTACGTCAACCGGGAGCTCAGCTGGCTCATGTTCAACGAGCGCGTGCTGGGCGAGGCGGGGAACCCCGAAAACCCGCCGCTGGAGCGCGCGCGGTTCCTGTCCATCGCGTCGGGCAACCTCGACGAGTTCTTCATGGTGCGCGTGGGCAAGCTCGAGCGCAAGGCGGACCTGGGGAAAAGCAGGCGCGACCCCGCGGGGCTGACGCCGACAGAGCAGCTCGCCCTCATCCGCAGGCGCGTGCGCGCCCAGGTGCGCCGCCAGTACGCGCTGCTGGAGCGCGACGTGCTACCCGCCCTCGCGGCGCAGGGGCTGCACCTGCTGCGCCCGGGCGCGCTGTCCGGCGCGCAGCGCGCCTGGCTCTCCAGCTTTTTCGACGCGCACGTGCTGCCGCTGCTCACCCCGCACGCCGTCAGCCCCGCGCGCCCGTTCCCCATCCTCGCGGCCAGGAAGCTGTACGTCGCGGCGCTGGTGCAGGGCGGCGGGGGGACGCAGGGCCTCGCGGTCATCCCCGTACCCCGGTCTGTCCCGCGCGCCGTCATGCTGCCCATGGGGAGCGGCAAGGCCAGGTTCATCCTGCTGGAGGACGTCGTCACCCTGTTCCTGCCGCGCATCTTCCGGGACGCCGCGCCCCTGGCCCACATGGCGTTCCGGCTCACGCGCAACACCGACTACTCCGTCAGCCTCGACGACATGGACAACCTGCTGACCGAGCTGGACCGCAGCGTCCGGCGCCAGTCCTACGGGAAGGTCGTCCGCATGGAAACCTCGGGCGAGGGCGGCGGAAGGCTGCCGGGAATGCTGGCGCGGGCACTGCGCCTGGACACGGAGCGCGTGGTGCGCGTAAACGGGCCGCTGGACCTGCGCTTCCTCATGCGCGAGATTTGTTCCCTACCCGGCTTCGACGGCCTGCGCTACGCGCCGTTCACGCCCAGGGTCAGCCCGCGGCTCCTGGCCCGCGAGTCCATCTTCCGCACCATCCGGGGCGGCGACCTGTTCTTCCACCACCCCTACGACAGCTTCGACCCGGTCGCGCGCTTCCTCAGCGAGTCCGCGGACGACCCGAACGTGCTGGCCATCAAGCAGACGCTCTACCGCGTCAGTCCCCGCAGCCCCATGATCGGCGCGCTGGCGCGCGCGGCGCAGGCGGGCAAGCAGGTGACCGCGCTCATCGAGGTGCGGGCGCGCTTCGACGAGGAGCACAACATCGCCTGGAGCAGGGAGCTGGAAAAGGCGGGCTGCCACGTGCTCTATGGGGTGCCCAGGTGGAAGACGCATTCCAAGCTCACGCTGGTCATCCGCAGGGAGGCCGCGGGCACCCGGAACTACGTCCACTTCGGCACGGGCAACTACAACGACGTGACCGCGCGCGTGTACACGGACATGGGGGTCATGACCTGCGACCGGCAGCTGGGCGAGGACGCCGCGGCGTTCTTCAACCAGATCCTGGGCTACAGCTACACGCATCCCATGAAGGAGATGGTCCAGGCACCGGACGGCCTGCGGGAAGCCATCCTCTCGCGGATCCGCCGCGAGGAGGACAACGCGCGCGGGGGCCTGCCCAGCGGCGTCACCTTCAAGATGAATTCGCTTTGCGACCTGCGGGTCATGGACGCCCTCGTCAGCGCGGCGGGCGCGGGCGTCCCGGTGCGCCTGCTGGTGCGGGGCGTCTGCTGCCTCGCGCCGCCGGAGGGCCTTCCAATCCGTGTGCGCAGCGTCGTCGGCCGCTTCCTGGAGCATTCCCGCGTCTACGCGTTCCACAACGGCGGCAGCCCGGAGGTGTTCCTTTCCTCCGCGGACATGATGCCGCGCAACCTCAACAAGCGCGTGGAGCTGACGGTCCCCGTCAAGGACGCGGCCATCCGGGGCCATATCCTGTCCGTCCTGGACCTGATGTTCCTGGACAACCGCAAGGCGTGGGAGCCTGCGGGCGGGGAGGGCTACCGGCGCGTCCCGGGCGGCGAGCCGGCCGTGAACGCGCAGGAGCTGCTGCTCCTCTCCCCGGACCCGCTCCTTGACAACGTGCTGCCCCAAAGTTAGGATTATCAAGGTTTCAGGGGCCCAACCGCCCCGCCGGGAGGGACGCATGCAGATCTACAACAGCCAGAGCCGAAGGAAAGAGGACTTCACGCCGCTGCGCGAAGGCAAGGTCGGCATCTACTGCTGCGGACCGACCGTGTACGACTATTTCCACATCGGCAACGCGCGGCCCTTCATCATGTTCGACGTGCTGCGCCGGTGGCTGGAGCACAAGGGCTACGAGGTGACGTTCGTGCAGAACTTCACCGACGTGGACGACAAGATGATCACGCGCGCCAACCGCGAGGGCGTCAGCGTGCGCGAGCTGGGCGACCGCTTCATCCGGGAATACTGGAAGGACGCGGAGGCGCTGGGCGTGCGCAGGGCGACGGTCCACCCGCGCGCCACCGAGCACATGCCCCAGATGGTCTCCATGATCGAGGGCCTCATCCAAAAGGGCCTCGCCTACGAGAAGGGGGGCGACGTGTACTTCCACACGCCCGCGTTCCCCGAGTACGGCAAGCTCTCCGGGCAGAACCTCGAGGACCTGGACAGCGGGGCGCGCGTCAGCGTGGACGAGGACAAGCGCAGCCCGCTGGACTTCGCCCTCTGGAAAGCCGCCAAGCCGGACGAGCCCTCATGGGACAGCCCCTGGGGCCAGGGCAGGCCCGGCTGGCACATCGAGTGCTCCGCGATGAGCATGGAGTACCTGGGCGAGGCGATTGACATCCACTGCGGCGGGCAGGACCTGATGTTCCCCCACCACGAGAACGAGGTCGCCCAGAGCGAGGGCTTCACCGGCCACCCGTTCGTCACTTACTGGATGCACAACGGCTTCATCAACATCGACAACGCGAAGATGTCGAAGTCCGCCGGCAACTTCTTCACGGTGAGGGACGTCCTCAAGGAATACGACGCCGAGGACGTGCGGATGCTGATGCTGTCCGCGCACTACCGCAGCCCCCTGAACTTCAGCCGCGACATGATGTCGCAGGCGCGCGCGTCGCTGGCGCGCCTGTACAACGCGCGGGACAAGGCGATGCACCTGCTGCAAACCGCACCCGCGGGCGAGGCGGGGGACGCGGCGCAGGCCGTGTCGGACATCGCCGCCCGCTTCGACGCGGGCATGGACAACGACTTCAACACCGCCGAGGCGATGGGCGCGGTCTTCGAGCTGGCGTACTTCATCAACACGCAGCTGGACGAGACCAGCCCCGCGGGCGCGGTGCAGGCCGCGGTCGATGAAATGAACCGCATGGCCGCCATCTTCGGCCTGCTCACCCGGGAGTTCAACGACGTCCCGGACGATGTGGCCCGCCTGGCAGAAGAGCGCGCGCAGGCCCGCAAGGCGCGCGACTTCAGGAAGAGCGACCTGCTCCGGGACGAGCTGGCCGCCCTCGGCTGGGTCGCGGAGGACACCCCGCAGGGCCAGAAGCTGCGCCGCGCGTGAACCGCGGGCGCGCCGTCCTGGGCGGCCTGCTGCTGGTTTGCGCCCTGTCCCTCGCCCTGTACATCGGCGCGGGCGCCGCAAGAAAGGCGCTGAACCGCGGAACCGTCACGCTGTTCACGTTCGCGCCGCCGCAGGCCCCGCCGGCCGCATCCCTTGTTTCCGGCCCCATGGACCTCAACTCCGCAAGCATGGGCGAGTTGATGTCGCTGCCGGGCATCGGCGAGCACCTGGCGCGGGAGATCATCCTCGCGCGGGAGCGCCGCCCGTTCTCCTACCTCGAGGACCTCGCCACCATCCCCGGCATCGGCGAACGGAGGATAGAAGCCCTTCGCCCGCTGGTGTGCGTCCTCCCTCCCTGATGCTTGCCGCATCCCGCATACCAGGTCTTTCACTTCCGTCCTGCATCGCAGCGTAAAACCCCGGAGCACGGGGTTTTTCGTTTTCTAGCGAGCATGTCAGCATCCCGGGCCAGGGCGGACGTCTTTGGGGCGGAATACGTGCCGCGCACCCCCGTTGCCCTCCCTTGCCCATCCTACGACGGCCAGTATCACTTATGTCAGATTTCTATATAAATGGCAGGAATTTTCCCGTTTTTCACATAAAATCGCCCGTTTATTCCCACATTTTGTTTAGTTATCGTCATTATATTGTATATTTGTTGTAGACAGGAAAGGGGGTAAGAAGCGCTCTGCGCGGAACCGGGTTGCCGACGGCCCATACGGCGATTGCTTGCCGGGGCAGGCGGCGGAATAGGAACGCGGTTCAAAAACAGAACGAAGACGCCTCGCCGGCAACAGCGCCGGCACGCCGGAAACAACACAAAGAAAAGGAAGGGCAACATGAACAACAGGGACGAAAACAAGCAGGGAGCCGGCCATCGGGACAACCAGCAAGGTCAGCACGACCAGCACGGCGGTAAGCACGACCAGCAGCAGGGCGGCCAGCACGACCAGCACGGCGGTAAGCACGACCAGCAGCAGGGCGGCCAGCACGGCCAGCATGACAGGCAGCATGACCAGCAGCAGGGCGGCCAGCAGGGCGGCTGGCAAGACCAGCAGGGCGGGCAGCACGGCCAGCATGACCGGCAGTACGACCAGCAGCAGGGCGGCCAGCACGGCAACCAGCAGGGCGGCTGGCAAGACCAGCACGGCCAGCAGGGCAACCAGCAGGACGATAAGCACGGTCAGCAGGGCGGCCAGTACGGCAACCAGCAGGACGGCAAGCACGGCCAGCAGGACGGCAAGCACGGCAATCAGCAGGACGGGCAGAACCGCCAGCGCTAAGCCGGGCCAGTAAGGCAGAATCCGTACCGGAAAGCCGCCCCGCATGCAAGCCTCAGGCGTAACATACAGAGCGGACGGCTTCCGGTACCTAGTTTGTATGCGCCGTCATGACCAGCGGGCGGATGCACCGCCGCAAGTCTGAACCGCCCCCGCCTGAACCGGAGAGCCTTGGCAATATCATTCCATTCCTTACTTGGAATGTGAAGGGAAGGCGGCTCGAGGACGGCGCCCGGCGAACCGGCGGCCTGAAATCTTCAGGCAACGACAGGAGCAGTCCAGCGGCAGCGGCGATACATCCGGAGGCAAGTCAAAGGGCTATTGGTACGCCATACCAGGCAGCCATGCCCATATTGCATGAGCGCTGCCGACAACCGCCAGGACATGGGATGGCGGCGGCCCGCCCCGATGGGCGGGCTTTGGTTTGCACAGGCGAGGGTTACCGCCGCTCGCCTGGAACACGCACGGATCCGAGCGTTGGAAACCTCCCCTGCCTGCCTGCGCGGCGCAGCTCCGCCGGCATCATCCGGCGCAACGGCTGCGCACGCCAAAGGCGTCATCCCATAGATAACGGCCGTCCCGGCATGACGCGTCAGGCAGCGACGCGGAGCGTCGCCCGTCACGCGGGATTCCGCCAAAAACGCGGCGCGCAGGCCGGAAAGCCTGCGCGCCGTTGCCTTGCCTGTGGAAAGGGGATTACTCGTCCTCTTCCTCTTCCTTCTTGGCGCTCTCGGCGATCTTCCTGGCGACTTCGGCCGGGACTTCCTCATAGCGCTCGAACGCCATGGAGAACGTGCCGCGCGCCTGGGTCATGCTGCGCAGGTCGGTGGCGTAGCGGGACATCTCCGACATCGGGATCTCGGCGACGACCTGCTGCATCCCGTCCACCTGGTTCATGCCCATGATGCGGCCGCGGCGCTTGTTGACGTCGCCCATGATGTCGCCCATGTACTCGTCGGGGACCAGGACCTCCACGTGCATGATGGGCTCCAGAAGCACCGGGCTGGCGTCCATGCAGCCCTTCTTGTAGGCGATGCGGGCCGCGGTCTTGAAGGCCATTTCGGACGAGTCCACCGCGTGGAACGCGCCGTCGTTGATGACCACGCGCACGCCCACCACGGGGAAGCCGATGAGCGAGCCCTTCTTGATGGCCTCCTGGAAGCCCTTGTCGCACG
>DATHTQ010000200.1:0-1674 GCA_035463055.1 Candidatus Limnocylindria bacterium | reverse complement strand
CCGCTGGACATCTCCGCGGACGGCGAGCAAACCGTCCCGCTCATCGCATCGAACCTGTACTGGGCGGGCGAGGCGAAGGTCCTCGTGGAAGGCGGCAGCGTGACCGTCACCTATTCAGTCCTTCCTGCAATGAAGGTAAAGAGCGAATTCCTCGCCGTCCTGCCAAACCTCGACGCCGCTGTGACCACCGACCCCGCGGGCCTGCGGGAGTACGCGCATGGCTTCGGGGAGCGAATCAGCATCGCGGACAGGCTGGGCGGGGACACGCGCGTGCTGCTGTTCATCCTCAACGTCGTCGACTACGACAGCGGCGCCCCCGGCCTGCGCCTGTTCACGGACCGCAATCCCGCGTACCGGGCGGCGGCGGAGGCGTACCGGGCACTTTTGGAATAGCGCCCCCCGTTCCCCCATCCCCCAATGCCGCCTCCGGGCGGCTTTTTCGCGCCCCGCGAAATGTGCCAATCTTGCCCACGCTTTGACACGCTTTCGCCACAGACGGCGGCGATAATGAATCCAGGCAGACCGGTTGCCGCATGAAAAGGGAGGAAACCGACATGAAGAAGAGCATCATCATCCTGGCGCTCGCGCTGCTCGTGGCGCTGCCCGTATTCGGCCTCAGCGCCGAGGAAGCGCCCGCAGTAACGGAAGAGACCCAAACCGCGGCCCCCGCCAACCAGTACGGCCGCAGGTGGACCCAGGCACCCGCGCAGCAAGCCGGGCGGGGCATGGCCCGCAGGAACCAGACGCCCGCGCAGGGCTGGAACGCCGGCTCGCCCCGCTTCGTTGACGAAAACAGCGACGGCGTGTGCGACCTGTGCGGCAACGCCCAGGGCCAAAACGGCAGCGGACCGCGCTTCACGGACGAAAACAACGACGGCGTGTGCGACCTCTGCGGCAACGCGCAGGGCACCAACCCGAACGCCCCCGGCTTCACGGACGCGGACGGCGACGGCGTGTGCGACAACCTCGGCTCCGGCCGCCAGGGCGGGATGCGGGGCATGCGCGGGATGCGCGGCCGCAACCGCAGGTAACCCAGGGACCCGGGAAAGGGCGCCGCATGGCTGGTGCCCTTTCCCCATGCGCGGGGGGAACGCCCCTTCCGCTGTTCCGGAAACGGCAGTATCATCATCCAAAGGAGTGAGATTACGATGGACAGGAGTTCGAACCCCGCGGGCAGCGGCGCGGTGCGCGCCGACCGGGCCGCGCCCCTGGTCCGGGCGAAGCGGGCCCGCACCGGGACCCTGCGCAAGGCGACGCAGTGGGCCATGTTCCTGCTGGTGGCGGGCGTCGCCGTCGGGAAATTCCTCAGGGAGCGCGGGGTCGTCATCCCGTTCCCGGAAATCTCGTTCCACGCGGTCTGCCCCTTCGGCGGGGTGGTCACGGTGTACGAGTTTTTGACCACGGGCACGCTGGTCGCCAAGCTGCACACCTCCGCGCTGGTGCTCATGGGCCTGGGGCTGGCGGTGGCGTTCCTGTTCGGCCCCATCTTCTGCGGGTACTTCTGCCCGCTGGGCACCTGGCAGGAGTGGGTGGGCAAGCTGGGGAAGAAGCTGTTCAAGGGGAAGTACAACCGCCTCATCCCCGCGAAGGCCGACAAATACCTGGGCCTGCTGCGCTACGGCGTGCTCGCCCTGGTGGTCTACCAGACGGCGGTGACGGCGAAGCTCGTCTTCG
>DATHTQ010000199.1:0-7399 GCA_035463055.1 Candidatus Limnocylindria bacterium | reverse complement strand
GGACGAGATCGCGGACATCGTCTCGAAGTGGACGGGAATCCCCGTGACGAAGCTCATGGAGGGCGAGCTCGCAAAGCTCGTCCACATGGAGGAGCGGCTCCACGAGCGCGTCGTCGGCCAGGACGAGGCGGTGCAGCTGGTCGCCGATGCCGTGGTGCGTGCCCGATCGGGCATCAAGGACCCGCGCCGACCGATCGGCTCGGTCATCTTCCTCGGCCCGACGGGCGTCGGCAAGACCGAGCTCGCCCGCGCGCTCGCGTCCTTCCTGTTCGACGACGAGCACGCCATGGTCCGCATCGACATGAGCGAGTACATGGAGAAGTTCTCCGTGTCCCGCCTCATCGGGGCGCCCCCGGGCTACGTCGGATACGAGGAAGGCGGCCAGCTGACCGAGGCTGTGCGCCGCAAGCCCTACTCCGTCATCCTCTTCGACGAACTGGAGAAGGCCCACCCCGACGTGTTCAACGTCCTGCTGCAGATCCTGGACGACGGCCGCGTGACCGACAGCCAGGGCCGCACGGTGGACTTCAAGAACACCATCCTCATCATGACCAGCAACCTAGGCTCCTCCCTCATCCTCGAGGACATCGGCGAGACGGGCGAGCTGTCCGGCTCTGCCCGGGCGGAGGTCACGATGATGCTGCGGGCCCACTTCCGGCCCGAGTTCCTAAACCGCATCGACGAGACGGTGTTCTTCACCCCGCTATCCCGCCGGCAGGTGCGCGAGGTGCTGCGCCTGCAGCTGGACCGCCTGCGCGCGCGCCTGGCGGACCGGCAGCTCACCCTCCTCGTGCCCCCGGATACGGAAGACCGCCTCATGGACCTGGGCTACGACCAGCAGTACGGCGCGCGGCCCATGAAGCGGCTCGTGCAGAGCCAGATCGAGACCGCGGTCGCCCGCGCCCTCATCCGGGGCGACGCGGCGCCGGGGGATACGCTGGAAGTGGCCGCGGCCGCGGACGGGGGCCTTGAAATCCGTACGCTAAACGAACGCGTGAGATAAGGTCCATAGGCAATGCGGCGGGGAGCATTCCCCGCCGCTTTCGTATGCCGCCGCTTTTACAGCCCCAGCAGCCGGATGATGGGCGATAGCACGACGGACGTCGCGACCCCCGCCAGGCCGATGGCCAGCGAACTCATCGCGCCCTCCTCCTCCCCCATCTCGAACGCGAGGCGCGTGCCCATCATGTGCGAGCCCGTGCCAAGCGCGAGGCCGCGCGCGACGGGGCTGTGGATGCGGGCGAGGCGCAGCGCCTTCTCGCCCACCAGGTATCCCGAAAGCCCCGCGACGTTGACGAAAGCGATGGCGGCCTCCCGGCTCCCGCCCAGGGCGAAGGCGAGCTCCATCGAGATGCCGCTGGTGGTGCCCTTGGAGGACATGGATATCGTGAGCTCGCGGCTGATGCCCAGCAGCATCGCCAGGCCCACGCCGGTCACGATGGACGTGAGGACGCCCGCGAGGATGCCCGCCAGGATGGGCAGCGCGTTGGCCTTCAGCTTGGCGAACTGCCGGTACAGCGGGAAGGCGAGCGCGACGACCGACGGCGCGATGAAGAACGCCAGCACGTCCCCGCCAACCCGGTACTGCGCGTAGGTGACGCCGGTGAGCTTGAGGAACGCGATGACCCCCAGGATGGCGAACAGGAAGGGGTTGAGCAGCGGGGACTTGGCACGGCCCATCAGCTTGGCGAACAGCACGTACATGGACACGCTGAGCAATACGCCGAACAGCGGCTCGTCCGCGAATTTCATAAGGTCAGGCATTCCCGCGCCCCTTCCCCCGCTTCTCGCGCAGGGTGATGATGCGCTGCGCGGTGGCGGACGACGCGAGGATGGTCAGCAGCGTGGACGCCACGATGATGAGCAGCAGCTGCGGGATGACGCCCTCGAACAGCGAGAACACGTTCATGAGGTTCACGGCGCCGGGCAGCACGAACAGCGTCATCAGGGACACGAGGAACATGGCGGGCTTCTCCACCGTGTCCGGCTTGACCGCGCCGGACAGCAGCAGCGAGAGCAGCAGCAGCATCCCGATGATGGAGCCGGGGAACGGCAGCCCCAGCAGCATGGACACGAGGTTGCCCGCCGCGAGGCACAGCAGGATGACCAGGAAGCCGAACAGGTTCTTCACTTACAGCACCTTCCCGAGAAAATAATGCAGCTGCGTCCTCCACCAGGGCCAGTCGTGGTTCACGTCGCCGCCCCACACGTCGAACCACGCGCGGATGCCCTTTTCCCGGCACGCCTCCTCCAGCAGCCGGGAGGAGCGGAGCATCTCCTCCTCCCACGCGCCGCTGCCGCAGCAAACTACGATCCTGCAGGTGTTGAGCATGTCGATATACGGGTGCCCGGGCGGCATGCCGCGCACGCTGGAGATGGGCGAGTTGAGGTAGACCAGGGCGTCGGAATACCCGCCCAGGAACCACTCCGGGTCGTACGCGCCGGAGAGCGCGATGACGGACCCGAAGACGTCGGGGCGGCGGAACAGGGCGTTCACCGCGTGGGTCGCGCCCATGCTGCAGCCGTGGGTCATGATGCGCCCTTCCCATCCGCTGTCGCGGCGGATGAAGGGGACGATTTCCTCCGTGATATGGCGGAACCACTCCTCGTGGCGCCGCATGCGCGCGGCGGGGTCCAGGTGCGCGGCGGACCAGGTCTCCATGTCCAGGCTGTCCACGCAGTACAGGCGCAGCCTGCCCTCGCCCAGCCACGGCTCGCACGGCTCCAGCATCCCGAACCCCTCGAAGTCGCGGCAGTTGCCGTCCTGGCTGGGGAATACGAGGCAGGGGACGCCCCCGTGGCCGTACGCCATGACGCCCATGGAGCGCCCAAGGACGTGGCTGTAAAAATCCGTGTAGGTCCCCATCAGGCGGCCCTCCGGACGGCGTAGGCGACGAAGGCGTCCGCCTCCTCGCGGCTGACGCACTGCGCGAGGTATACGTCGTTGCCCATCGCGCCGGACAGGGCCTCGGGCATGCGGTCGTGCAGCACGACGCGGTGCCCCCACTGCGCCATGAGGTCGAGGTGGGTGTGGGCATAGGCGCGCACGTCCCGGCGGCCTACGAACACGCAGAAGTACCTCTTCCTGCCCTCGTCCGGTTCCACGCGGTCCTTCGTAACCATCTCCGCCCAGAGCCGGTGGACGTCCACGCTGCCGGCATAGTTGATCATGTCCGGCGTGAAGCCGCCGGAGGGCCGCATGTTCACCTCCAGGCCGACTACGTCCCCCTTCTTCCCAAGGCCCGGATGGCCGCTGCGCAGGCGGAAGAACTCCAGGTGGACGAGGCGGCTTTTCACCCCGAACGCCGCGGCCGTCCTGCGGCCCATGTCGCGCACGTCCTCCGCGATCTCCGGGACGATCATGTAGGCGGACTCGGTCTTCTCGTTGACCACGTCCATGACGGACACCAGCGTGACGTTCCCCGTCTCGTACAGCGGCTGGCCCCGGGACCCGATGATCGCGTCATAGGAGCAGATTTCCCCGTCCACGAACCGCTCGAGCAAGTAGGGCCGAAGCGGCAGGCGGGCGAAGAACGTCCGCAGGGCCGCCTCATCATCCAGGCGGAAGGTGTCGTTGGCGCCCACGCCCACGTCGGGCTTGGCGATGATGGGATAACCCGCCTTCGCGGCGAAGGCCAGCGCGTTCTCCAGCGTGTCCGCCATGGCCCATTCGGCCGTGGGGATGCCGGCCTTGGCGTACTCGCCCTTCATCAGCGACTTGCGCTTGTACGGGGCGATATCCTCCATGCCGGGCCCGGTCGTCACGTGGAACATCGTGCGAAGCCACGCGTCCTGCTCCAGCCAGTGCTCGTTGTTGGACTCGATCCAGTCCACCTTGCCGTAGCGGTGCGTGAACCAGCCGATGGCGCGAAGCATCTCCTCCCCGTCGCCCAGGCTGCCGACCTGGTAATAGTCCGTCAGCGAGGCGCGCAGCTCCGGGGAGAGCTGGTCCTCGGGCTGGTCGGCGATTCCCAGCACGTTTACGCCCTCGCGCTTAAGCGCCGCGCAGAAGCGCCAGTAGTGCGACGGGAAATGCGGGGATACGAATACGAAGTTCATCCAATACCTCAAAGCGTAAGCAGGCGTCCCACCCGGCGGGGCCGTTCTTTCGAGCATAGCACCCGCGCGCGCCGCGCGTCAATCGGCGAGTCATCCCGATTGTCGGGGCCGCGCACGGATGGTATAATACCCCCCAATACCGGGAGGGGAGTATGACGCGGAAGAAGCCAGGCATCCTCAACGTGCCCAACGCGCTCACGATGCTGCGCATGGCGCTCATCCCGCTGTTCGTGTGGCTCATGGCCCGCGGCAGCATGATGGAGTCCCTGGCGGTGTTCCTTGCCGCCAGCTTCACCGACGTGCTGGACGGGTGGATCGCCAGGCGGTACAACCTCATCACCGACTTCGGCAAGGTCATGGACCCGCTGGCCGACAAGCTGATGGTGCTGTCCGCGATGCTGATGCTGGCGCTCAAGGGCGTCGCCCCGTGGGCGGCCATCATAGTCCTGCTGCTCAAGGAAGCGCTCATGGTGCTGGGCGGGCTGCTGCTGCTTCGCCGCAAGGTGGTCGTCTATTCCATGCCCATCGGGAAGGCCGCGCAGTTCGTGACCGTCGTCGCCCTCGCGCTCTCCTTCTTCCACGAATCCTTCGCCCGCCTCGGCTTCCCGCTGCACCTCTACATGCTGTGGCTTGGCGTGGGGCTGGCCGTCGTCGCGTTTTTCTACTATGCCCGGCGCAATTTCGCCGGGTTTTTCCGCCGGGGCGATATCGCCCGCGACTAAGGGAGGTTATGGATGCTCAACCAGCCGCTGCGTGAGGCGCTGACCTTCGACGACGTGCTGCTCGTCCCCCGCAGGAGCACGGTGCTGCCCCGGGAGGCGGACCTGTCCGTCCAGCTCACGAAAACCATACGGCTCAACATCCCCGTGCTGTCCGCCGCGATGGACACGGTCACCGACGCGCGCATGGGCATCGCCATCGCGCGCGAGGGCGGCATGGGCGTCATCCACAAAAGCATGTCCGAGGAGGAGCAGGCCTCCCAGGTGGACAAGGTCAAGCGCAGCGAGCACGGGGTCATCACCGACCCGTTCTTCCTGTCGCCCCAGCACCTGGTCAGCGACGCCAAGGCGCTCATGGAGCGCTACCGCATCTCCGGCGTTCCCATCACCGACGGGGACGGGAAGCTGGTCGGCATCCTCACCAACCGCGACCTGCGGTTCGAGGAGGACGACACCCAGCCCATCGGCCGGGTCATGACCAGCAAGAACCTCGTCACCGCGCCGGTGGGCACGACGCTGGAGCAGGCCAAGCGCATCCTCGCCGCCCGGCGCATCGAGAAGCTGCCGCTGGTGGACGAGGAATACCGGCTGCGCGGCCTCATCACCATCAAGGACATCGAGAAGAGCAAGAAGTACCCCAACTCCGCCAAGGACGCGGGCGGCCGCCTGCTGTGCGCCGCCGCGGTGGGCATCGACGCGAACACGGTGCGGCGCGCGCGCCTGCTCCTGGACCAGAAGGCCGACGCGATCTCCATCGATTCCGCCCACGGCCACAGCATGGGCGTACTGCGCGCGGTGGAGGCGCTCAAGGACGCGCTGCCCGGCGTCACGCTGATTGCGGGCAACGTCGCGACCGCGCAGGCCACGCGCGACCTGATCATGGCCGGGGCGGACTGCGTCAAGGTCGGCATCGGGCCGGGCTCCATCTGCACGACGCGTGTCGTCGCGGGCATCGGCGTTCCGCAAATCACCGCCATCGCGGACTGCGCGGAGGAGGCGGACAAGCACGGCGTGCGCGTCATCGCCGACGGGGGAATCAAGTATTCGGGCGACATCGCCAAGGCCATCGCCGCCGGCGCGACCGCGGTCATGCTGGGCAGCCTGTTCGCGGGCACCGAGGAAAGCCCGGGCGCTACGGAAATCTACCAGGGCCGCAGCTTCAAGGTGTACCGCGGAATGGGTTCCCTGGGCGCGATGCAGCGGGACAACGGCTCCGCGGACCGGTATTTCCAGCAGGAGCAGAAAAAGCTCGTGCCCGAGGGCGTCGAGGGCCGCGTGCCGTACAAGGGCCCGCTGTCCGACACCGTGTACCAGCTCATGGGGGGGCTTCGCAGCGCGATGGGCTACTGCGGTGCGGCGACCGTCGAGGACCTGCGCCGGGACGGGGAGTTCATGCGCATCACGGGTGCGGGGCTCACCGAGAGCCATCCGCACGACATCTTCATCACCAAGGAAGCGCCCAACTACTTCCGGATGGGCGAGTAAGGCCATGGCCGGAGACGCCGGGGACTGCTTCCTGGTCGAGGCGGGGAGGTGCTTCCGCTACCGCGCGGGCGCCGTTATCCTGCACGAGGGCCGCGTGCTGATGGCCACCAACCCCAACGCGGGGTACGTGTACTCCATCGGCGGCGCGGTGCGAATCGGAGAGACGGCGGCGCAGGCCGCCGAGCGCGAGGTGCTGGAGGAGACCTCAGTTCCCATGAAGGCCCTCCGCCCGCTGTTCGTCCACGAGAACTTCTTTGACGAGCCCTACGATGGCAGGCCGATGCGCTGGCACGAGCTGTCCGTCTACTACCTCATGGAGCCCGGGGATCTGGACGGGATGCGCGCCGCGGGCGTAAGCATGACTGGCGGCGCCGAGCGGCTGCTGTGGCTGTCCCCCTCCGATTTCCAGAAAGGCGCGGTATTCCCCTCCTTCCTCCCCGACGTCTTGTTCGGCTCCCGAAAAGGCGCGCGGCACGTCGTCACCCGGGACGGGGCAGACGAATTCATCATGTAAGGCATGAAGAGAAAGACCCAAGAGATAAAGCCGCCGCGGAGAAGTTCCGCGGCGGCTTTTTGACCAATTTCCTGGGTGTCCCTTGCGGCGTTACGGCTGCCTGGCGTCCTTGGAGAACAACACGCGCAGCATCTCGGCGTCGGCGATGCCGTCCACGGGCAGGCCGTTGGCTTCCTCGAAGAGCTTGACCATCCGCACGGTGTGGGGCTTGAACAGGTCGTCGTAGTTGTTGGTGCGGTAGTATCCGCCCAGCTCGAAGAAGCGATCCTTCATCGCAAGCACTTCCGGGCCGCGGTCATGCCGGGCGAGGGGCTTGTATGCGGGCTGCGGCTCCGCCTTCACGCGGACGTTGGCGGGTACGAGCACCTTGTCCACCGCGTGGATGACGCCGTTGGAGGCGCCCATGTCGGCTTCGGTGACGGTGGAGGTGTTGATGCGCGTCCCCTCGCCCGTCATGTCCACCATGACCTTGCGGCCGTTCAGGGTGGCGGCAGTCATGCCGTTCTCCAGCGCGGAGGAGGGCAGCTCGGCGGGGACGACGTGGTAGAGCAGGATCTCGGAGAGCCGCGGGTGGCCCAGCAGGTCGTCCGCCATAAGGCCGTTCTTGGCGAGCAGCTGCTCA
>DATHTQ010000198.1:0-3496 GCA_035463055.1 Candidatus Limnocylindria bacterium | reverse complement strand
GCTGGGCGTCGCGTTCTACCCGAAGGTCAACGAGGCGGCCTCGTTCGGCGCGACGGTGTCCGGCAGCAGCCTCGTGATGTTCGACCACGGCAGCGACGCGCGCAAGGCCGCCGCGCGGGAGCTGGTCAAGTACCTGACGGGCGCCGCGGTGCAGGCGGACTTCGCCGCCGGGACGGGCTACGCGCCGTCCAACAAGGGGGCCGCCGGCGAGCAGGCCTACCGCGACCTGCTGGCCAAATTCCCGCAGCACAGCGTGGCGCTGGAGCAGCTTGCCGTCACCCCCGCCGCCATGCGCAGCGTGACCGTGGGCCCGGCGAGGGACTTCTACTACGCCATCCAGGACACGGTGTCCGCGATGCTGGACGAGGGGCTTTCCGTTGAGGAGACCGTGGAGCTCATGGAAGAGGAGCTCAACGGCCTGCTCTTCCAGTTCAACCAGGCGAACTGACCAGAATGCGCGGGGGCGGGAGCACCCGCCTCCGCGCTCCCCAAGGAGAATGCATGCGGCTGTCCACCTCCACCAACATCTGCGCGTTCCAGCGGGGCCGGGAGCGGCTTCCTGTCGAGTTTTGCATCGAAACCTGCGCGGACGCGGGGTACCGCGTGCTGGACGTCAACTTCTGCATGGCGATGAACCCGGACTCCCCGCTGCGCGGCGACGCTTGGGAGGGGTACGTACACGGCATCGGCCGCCTCGCGCGGGAAAGGGGGATCGAATTCTCCCAGTCGCACCTGCCGTACTACGACGTGTTCGCGTGCAGGGACGCGGCCTACGCCGCCGTGATGGAGGAACTTATCCGCCGCTGCATCATCGCGTCGGGGATGCTGGGCGTGGGATGGGCGGTCACGCACCCGTGCACGGTATACGAGGCGGGGCACGACATGCGCGTTTCCCATGAAAGAAACCTCCAGTACTACGCGCCCCACGTCGCCCTCGCCCGGGAAGCGGGCGTGGGCATCGCGCTGGAGAACGACTTCGAGTACCAGGGCGCGGCCCCCCGGCAGCGCGTCTTCTGCGCGTCGGTGTACGAACTCATCGCCCTCGTGGACGCGTTCCAGGACCCGGAGCGCGTCGGCGTCTGCTACGACTTCGGCCACGCGCACATGACCGGGGCCAACCACAGGGCGAACCTCAACGCCAGCGGGGCGCGCCTCAGGGCCGTGCACGTCCAGGACAACCACGGGGTGCAGGACGAGCATCTGATGCCGTTCTACGGCACCATCGACTGGGCGGAGGCGATGGCGGGCCTGCTGGACATCGGGTACGCGGGCGACCTGACCTACGAGATACAGGAGTTCGGCCGCTGCCTGCCAAGGGAGCTCAAGCACCTGGCGGTGCGGCAGTCCATCGAGATTGGCAACTACCTGCTGCGGCTGTATGAAAGCGCCGCAAATATAGAGACCAAGGAGAGCCTCCAGTGAAGCGACGGATGCACAACATCTTCCGGGCGGACGGCCGGGCCTTCGTCCTGGCGATCGACCACGCGGCCATGATGCCCTCCCCGGACCTGGACGACGCGGGCAGGGTCATCAGCGAGTCGGCCGCCGGGGGCGTGGACGCCTACCTCGCCTCCTACGGCACCCTCAAGCGCTGCCAGCGCGAATTCGGCAACGCCGGGGTCATCCTGCGCGCGGACGGGGGCATATCGTCCCTGCGCAAGCCCATGGGCGACATGGATTGCCTGTATACCGCGATGGACGCGGTGCGTCTGGGCGCGGATGGGATGCTGGTCATGGCGTACCCCGGCTCCCAGCAGAACGAGCACTCGCTGAAGTACCTCGCGCGCCTCGCGGCGGAGTGCGACGCGCTCTCCCTCCCGCTGTGCGCCGAGGCCCTGCCCTACGGGTTCGAGCGGCCCGAGGGCGTGGACACCCGGTCGGTGGAGAACGTGGCGTTCGCCTGCCGCCAGGCGGCGGAGCTGGGCGCGGACTTCGTCAAATCCGAGTTCGTCGGCGGG
The DNA here is from genome assembly GCA_035463055.1 of Candidatus Limnocylindria bacterium. Classification (GTDB taxonomy): domain Bacteria; phylum Bacillota; class Clostridia; order Christensenellales; family Aristaeellaceae; genus UBA6115. Next base: position 1,538 of record DATHTQ010000198.1, on the reverse strand, counting down.
GAGCGGTTCCAGGATGTGACGCGCGCCTGCCCCGCGCCCGTGCTGGTCCTGGGGGGAGGGAAGGCGGTTTCCGAGGAGGAGATGCTGCTGTCCATCCGCGGCGCGCTGGACGCCGGGGCGAAGGGCATCATCATGGGCCGCAACATCTGCAGGCACAGGAACATCCGCGCGGTGTGCGGGGCCATCGCGATGGTCATCCATGAGGACGCACCCGTGGGGGACGCGCTGCGGCGCCTGCGGGAGGCATGACGCCCGCCGGGGAGCGCGGCGTACGCACACCGAGAGGGGAATGCACAGGATGGCAATAACGATTGAAGCCTGCGCCGTCGTGGGCGAGCGGGCCACCGCGATGCTGGGGGCGCAGACGCCGGACTTGCGTGCGGACGAGGCGCTGGTGAAAGTGCGCGCCGTCGCGCTGTGCACGCTGGAGCAGCGCGTGTTCCGCGGCGGGCTGAAAGTGCCGCTTCCGTTCGTGGGCGGGCACGAGGTTTCCGGCGAGATCGCTGCCCTGGGCGACGGCGCGAACCCGAAGATGTTGAAGGTAGGCGGCCGGGTCGCGGTGCGGCTGCTGCACAACTGCGGCGAGTGCTATTACTGCCGCACGGGGCACACCAACCTGTGCGTCCAGGCGCAGAAGAAGCCTGTGCGTGAGGGGCTGTACCCCGGCCCCGGCGGCCTGTGCGACTACATCGTAGTGCGCACAAGCGCATTGTTCCCCATCGCGGACGCGCTCACCTTCGAGGAGGCGAGCCTGACGGAGCCCCTCGCCTGCTGCGTCCACAGCGTCGAGCGCGCCGAGAGCGGCTTCGGCCAGGACGTGCTGGTGGTGGGCGGGGGCATCATGGGGCAGATGCACTGCATGCTGGCGAAGCTGCGCGGCGCGCGCGTCATCCTCAGCGAGACCGACGAGACCCGCCGCGCGCTGGGCCTCGCCCACGGCGCGGACGTCGCGGTGGACCCGGCCAGCCAGGACCTGGAGGAGGTCATCCGCGGGCTGACCGACGGCAGGGGCGCCGACGTCGCGATCAACACGACCGCCATCCCCGAGGTGTTCGCCCAGACGCTGCACGTCATCGGGAAGACCGGGCGGCTGGTGCAGTACAGCTCGATGCACCCGGACGGCCCCGCGCCGGTCAGCCCGCAGATGCTCCACAGCAGCGAGATGGTGCTCACCGGGTCCATCAGCCCCGACGAGGTGGACTTCTTCAAGGCCAACCGCCTGCTCAACCTGGGCATCGTCTCGGTGCGAAAACTCATTTCCGCGGCATACCCGTTGCGGGAGGCCCAGGCGGCCTTCCTGCACGCCATCGTCCCCAACACGTTCCGCACCATCGTCACGGACTGACAAAACCTAATGAAACGGCGCGCCCGATGCGGCGCGCCTTTTATGCCTGTCAGCCGGGCGTCACACGGGCTGCGCCGCGGCTGCGGGCCGTTTCGCCGCGGCCCGGCCGCGGATGAGCAGCGCGGCCTTGAGCACTGCCACGACGGCCAGGGAGACGCCCGCGACCAGCACCGGGAGCCACATCGCGGGGTTG
>DATHTQ010000197.1:0-5728 GCA_035463055.1 Candidatus Limnocylindria bacterium | reverse complement strand
CGGCGGCGAGCCGCTGCTCAACTGGGACGTCGTCAAGCGGCTGGTCGCCTACGGCCGGGAACTGGAGAAAAGGCACGGCAAGGCGTTCCGCTTCACGCTGACCACCAACGGCGTCCTGTTGGACGCCGAGGTGACGGATTTCTGCAACCGAGAGATGCACAACGTGGTGCTGAGCCTGGACGGCCGTGAGGCGGTGCACGACCGCTTCCGCAGGGACCGGGCGGGGCGGGGCAGCTATTCCCGCGTCGCGCCAAACTTCCAGAGGTTCGTCCGCGCTCGGGGGGAGAGGGGCTACTATGTGCGCGGCACGTACACCCGGCACAACCTCGATTTCTCGCGGGACGTGCTGCACATGGCGGACCTCGGGTTCACCCAGCTCAGCATGGAGCCCGCCGTCACGCCACCGGGCGACCCCAACGGCCTCACGGAAGAGCACCTTCCCGCGCTCTTTGTCGAGTACGAGCGGCTGGCCGCGGAGATGCTGAAGCGCCGCCGCGAGGGACGGGGGTTCGACTTCTACCACTTCAACGTGGACCTGGAGCACGGGCCCTGCGTCTACAAGCGCCTCGCCGGGTGCGGCTCGGGCACCGAGTACCTCGCCGTCACGCCGGAGGGCGACCTCTACCCCTGCCACCAGTTCGTGGGAGACCCGCAGTACCGCATGGGAAGCCTGGCGGAGGGCGTCACCAACGAGCCGCTGCGCGAGGAGTTCCGCGGCAACACCCTCTACGCGCACCCGGAGTGCGAGGGTTGCTGGGCGAAGCTCTACTGCGCCGGCGGTTGCGCCGCCAACGCCGCCCACGCGGCGGGCAGCATCCACGGCGTCTACGGCCTCGGGTGCGAGCTGTTCAAGAAGCGCATCGAGTGCGCCGTCGTGCTGCAGGCCGCGCTGGCGGAGGACGCAGAAAACGCCCCATAAACAGGGCGTTCACACAAGCATAAATTTTGAGGTATGGCCGGGCTCAGGAAGCCCGGCCTCCTTTTTGCTCCGCGGATTGCTTCTTCAGCCACACCGACAGCACCGCGACGTCCGCCGGGGTGACGCCGGGGATGCGGGCCGCCTGGCCCAGCGACGCGGGGCGCTGGCGTGACAGCTTCTGCCGCGCTTCGATGCGACGCGCACCGATGGCGGCGTAGTCCGCGCCCTCGGGCATGGCGCGGTCCTCCATCGCGCGGGCGGCGCGGATCTGCGCGGCCTCCTTGTCCAGGTACCCTTCGTACTTATGCTGGATCTTCGCTTGGCGGATGGAGTCCGGGTCGTACGCGGGGCGGCTGCCGGACGCCTGCCAGCGCGCCTCCAGCGCCTCCAGGCTGCCGTGCTCGCGCAGCAGCGCGAGGATTTCCGCGGATTCCCGGGCCTTGCGCTCCGCCCTGCGCAGGCGCTCCCCGCCGGCCAGGCCGACGCGGCGCGCCGCGTCCAGCAGGCGCAGGTCGGCGTTGTCCTGGCGCAGCGACAGCCGGAACTCCGCGCGGCCGGTCATCATGCGGTAGGGCTCGTCCACGCCCTTGCTGCTCAGGTCGTCGGCCAGGACGCCCATGTATGCCTGGTCGCGCGTGATGATGAGCGGGCTGTCGCCCTTGAGGTACAGCGCCGCGTTGACCCCGGCAAGGATGCCCTGGGCCGCCGCTTCCTCATAACCCGACGTGCCGTTGATCTGCCCGGCGAAATACAGGCCGGGGATGCGGTTGGACGCCATCGCGGGGGAAAGCTCGGTCGGGTCGATGCAGTCGTACTCGATCGCGTAGGCCAGCCGGGTCAGCCGCGCGTCCTGAAGCCCCGGGATGGTCTGGTACAGTCGCACCTGGACGTCCTCGGGCAGGCTGGAGGAGAGGCCCTGCGCGTACCACTCCGGGCTGTCCATGCCCTCGGGCTCCAGGAACACCTGGTGGCGGTCCTTGTCCGCGAACTTGTGCACCTTGTCCTCGATGGACGGGCAGTAGCGCGCGCCGGTGCCCTTGATCTCGCCGGAGAACAGGGGGGAGCGGTGCAGGTTCTCCCGGATGACGCGGTTGGTTTCCGCGTTGGTCCAGGTCAGGTAGCACGGCATGAGGTTTTTGGGCGGCGTCATCGTGAGGCGGGAGAATGCCTCGGGCGGCTCGTCGCCGGGCTGCGGGGCCATGGCGGAAAAGTCGATGCTGCGCGCGTCGATGCGCGCCGGGGTGCCGGTCTTGAACCGCCGCAGCGCGAACCCGAGGCCCCGCAGCGAGTCCGACAGGTATGCCGCGCGCATGAGCCCCTGCGGGCCGGAGTCCCACTGCGCATCCCCGATGATGACCCTGCTGTCCAGGTACACGCCTGCGGCGACGACCACGGCGAGGCAATGGATGACGCTCCCGGTTACCGTCCGGATGCCGCTGACCCTGCCGTTTTCGGTGAGGATGTCCTTCACCTCGCCCTGGCGGAGCGTCAGGTTGTCCTGCGCGAACAGGACGTCCCGCATATGCCTGCGGTACCCGTTCTTGTCCGCCTGTGCGCGCAGCGCCTGCACCGCCGGCCCTTTGCCGGTGTTGAGGGTGCGGCTCTGCAGCGTGCAGCGGTCGATGTTGAGCGCCATCTGGCCGCCCAGCGCGTCCACCTCGCGCACGAGCTGGCTCTTGCCCGTGCCCCCGATGGAGGGGTTGCACGGCATCAGGGCGACGGAGTCGAGGTTGAGCGTGACCAGCAGCGTGCGCAGGCCGAGGCGCGCCGCGGCGAGCGCGGCTTCGCACCCCGCGTGGCCCGCGCCGACGACCGCGAGGTCAAACGCGCCGGTTTCCGACATTCTCAGGAATCCTTTGTCTGTCCGGGAACGCCGCAGAACCCGTGCAGTTCCTGCTTGCGGCGGATGAGGTATTCATACCTGGCCACGACGTCCCGCATCACCGTGTCCCACGGGATGGGGATGGTCTGCCGGGCCTTCCGGCCGATTTCGCGCGCCTCCTGCGGGTTTTCCAGCACGCGGCGCATGACGCCGCGCAGGCTCTGCGCATCGTCCCGGCAGAAATAGCCGTTGACGCCGTCCACGATGGACTCCGCCGAGCAGCTGCCCTCCACGACCGCGGAAGGCGTACCCATCATCGCGGCCTCCCGGATGACCATCGCGAAATTGTCGTACAGCGAGGGGAACGTGAACAGCGCCGCCCGGGCGTACAGCGCGTCCAGCGTCGGGACGTCGGAGATCATCCCGGTCAGCACCGCCTGGTCCGAAAGGCCCAGTTCGGCAATCTTGTGCTTCAGCGCGTCCATGTCCTGGCCCATCCCTGCGAACACGAGGCGGAAACCGGGGTTGTCATTTTTCAGAATGCTTGCGGCCTCGAGGATGCGCAGCAGGTTCTTTTTCCAGTTGATCTGGCCCACGAACAGGAACACCGGCCAGTCACCCAGGCCGAAGCGGCCGCTGACCTCCGCGATTTTTTCCGGGGTCGTTTCCCTTGGCTCCGCGCCGTTGGGCATGACGTGCATGGGGCCTTTGTAGCCGTACTCCCTGAGCACTTCGCCGCTGGGATTGGACAGGGCCCACACCTCGTCGTACCGCTTGTACAGCCGAACGACGCGGGCGACAAGCGCCTTGGCGACGGACTCGCTGCGCGTCGCCTTGAGGAAGTCGTCGTAGTACTTGGAATGGAAGGTGATGACCGCCGGGATTTCCCGCTGTTTTGCGAGGCGCAGGGCCTCGGTGCCGGAAGCGAAGGGGCTGTGGGCGTGGACGATGTCCAGCCCGATCTGCTCCATCCGCCTGCGGTAGTGTGCGTCCAGCGCCGGGCTGCCGGTGCGGTACTGCGGGTAGGTGGGAACCTTCATGCCCCAGTAATCCACGATTTCATACGGGAACGCGCCGCGGTGGCCCGTGTCGTAGGCGGGGGTGCACACGGTGACCTCGTGGCCCATGCGGGCGAGCGTGTTGGCGTAGGCAACCGTGACCCGCCCGACGCCGTCCACGACGGGCAGGAACGTATCCGAAAGAAGGCCGATGCGCATCCTGTAAACTCCTCAGGCGCCGGGTTTCGGCGCGAAATCATTATAAGGTGCCTGCGGATGTGAAGCAAGGAACGCGAAAAGGCACCCCGCGTTGCCTACCGGGGCGCCTGAATGGTTCGGTGCGGTGCGGTCAGTCGAAGAATACCCGGCCCTGCGGCGCGGCGGAGGGGTCGTGGAGGTAATTGCCCGTCCCGTTCGCGAGGATGTCCGCGTAGGCGGGGATGCCTTCCAGCACCACGGCCTTGTCGGGGTGGACCATGTTGTGCACCTGCAGCAGGGTCGTGACCGTGGCGACGTGCCGGGCGACCCGCTTGTCGAACGGCCAGCCGTCCTCGTCGATGGGGGCGTACAGCAGGCCGCGCGCGCCTGCCTGCATCACGAAGCGGTCCTTGCCCGACATCAGCAGCTCCTCGTCGGTGATGCCGCGGATGCGGTCCAGCATGGGCTCGGCCACCTCGACGAGGTAGGACGCGGCGTCTGAATGGTCCCCGATTTCGCGGTGGCTCAGGCCGTGCAGGGCCTTGGGGGAGAACTCCATGCCGATGGGGACGTCGAAGGTCTGCGCGGTGAGCATCATCGAGGTCATGGCCGCCACGTCGTAGCCCTTCTCGTGGGTGACGATGGTGTTCTCCACCGGGTACTCAAGCTCGGCCTCGTGGAAGTCCACGGTCAGGTCCACGCCCTCCTGCTCGATGAGGCGCATCATGGCGTAGGCGGTCCGCTCGGTCAGCATTCCGTCCGCGCGCCCCGGCCAGTTGCGGTTGATGTTGCGCACGTCCATGTAGGCCAGGTTCTGCCCGCTGGGATAGTGGACGTAGACCTCCGGGTCCGGCCACGAGTCCAGCGCGCTGGCGACGCGGTCGCCGAACCTCCACTGCTTCTCGCCCCAGGGCGTCTTGACGTGGAAGAACCGCGGGTACGCCTCGCCCATCCGGGTGACCGTGGACGCGGACGTGTTGACCCGGTGGATGACGACGAGCTTGCCGGCCGCCGGCCTCACGTTCTCAGTGAACACCTGGGCGCTGACGTTGGCGGTGGGCTCCTCCGCGTGGGTGCCGCCGATGAGCAGCAGCGTGCCCCCGGGCACCCCGCTGTCGAAGATGTAGACGTTGGCGTCGTTGACGGTGCCGCGCACGGCGGAGGAATAGTCGCTGAGCTTTTTCACTGCGGTCAGGGCCTCGCTCGCTACCACCGGCTCCCTGTAGGTGCGGTGCTCGCGGAACAGGTACCCCGCGGCGGCGACGGCGGCCAGGACGATGACGGCCGTCACGATCTTCACGCTCGATGGCTTCATCGTGTCCTCCTCACTTCAGGCGCAGCAGGCGCAGGATGAAGGGAACCATGACGACGCCGTAGAGGATGATGTCCTGGGCCTTCCTGGAACGCAGGAAGTTGCGCGCGACTGCCAGGAGAAAGAACGCGCTGATGAGGTAGTACAGGACCCCGATCACCGACTGCGCTGTCAGCATAGCCACCTCAGATCACCGCCCCGAGTTCCCTGCTGAACACCATGACCGCGGTGCTGACCGCGAGGATGAACAGCATGGGAATGAGGGCGTTTTTCAGGAATCCGCCGTAGTACCGGCCCTGGTAGTTGAGCTCCATCACCGCCGCGCGCCCGACGATGGCGGTCGGGGGCAGGCTGTCGCCCACCGGCCACATGACCGACCACGCCGCGAGCGCGATGACCGGGTCGTAGCCCAGCATGTTGAACAGCATGATGAGCGGTACGCCGAACAGCGGCGCCACCGCGTACTGCAGGACGCCTTC
>DATHTQ010000196.1:0-7355 GCA_035463055.1 Candidatus Limnocylindria bacterium | reverse complement strand
CCTCGCGCGCGAGTATGCCCGCGCCGCGCGCGAACTCGGCGAGGCTGCGGGGGTCAAGGGCCAGCTAAAGCTGCCCGCGCTGCTCGCGCTGCCCGACGTTCTGTTCCTGGTCCCCCTGGAGACCGACCCCGAGGATGCCCTGCGCACCGCGATGCTTGCGCTGGATGCGGCATGCGACGCCGCGGACCGAGTGCGCGAGGGGGAGGGCGGGGAGATGCGCGGGTATTTCGCATCCCTGCTTCAGGATATGGAAGTCGCGCTGGAAGCGCTCTCGGATGCCGCCGCCGCGCAGCCCCAGGCCGCGCGGGAAAAACTGGAGAAGCGTCTCGCCGGCATGCCGGAGGTGCAGGCGGACCCCCAGCGCCTCGCGCAGGAAATCGCGCTGTTCGCGGACCGCGCCGACATCGGTGAGGAAATCAGCAGGCTTGGCGCCCACTGCGCCCGCATGCGCGGGCTGCTGGACGCCGCCGTCCCCGCAGGCCGGGACATGGACTTTCTCGTACAGGAGATGAACCGGGAAGCCAACACCATCTGCTCCAAGTCCGCGTCCCTGAGGGTGACCGAATTGGGCCTTATGCTCAAGGGCCTCGCGGACAAGATCCGGGAGCAGGTCCAAAACGTGGAGTGACACCGATGAAAGAGCATCTGCCGCGCAAGGCGAAGCCGGCCGCGGAGAAGGCGGCGTCCGGGCCGCAGCCGCGCAAGGGCATCCTGATCCTTATTTCAGGCCCCTCGGGCACCGGCAAGGGCACGCTGTGCGAGCGCCTCGTCGCGGGGGACGACCTTATCCGCTTTTCCGTCAGCGCGACGACCAGGACCCGGCGCGAATATGAGGCGGAGGGCGTGCACTACAACTTCATCTCCGAGGCGCAGTTCGACGACCTGCTCGCGCAGGACCTCCTGCTGGAGCACGCGACCGTGCACGAGCACCGCTACGGCACCCCCCGGTATGCGGTGGAGGAGGGCCTGCGGCAGGGCTACGACATGCTGCTGGACGTGGACAGCCAGGGCGCGCTGAGCGTCATGAAGAAGATGAAGGACTGCGTGTCCGTCTTCATCCTCCCTCCCTCCTTCTCTACCCTGCAGCTAAGGCTGCGCACCCGCAACACCGACGACGACGTCGAGATCGCCCGGCGCCTGCGAAACGCGCGGGACGAGATCAAGCGGTACGTCCACTACGACTACGCCCTCATCAACGACGACCTGAACAGCGCGCTGGCTCGCCTGCGCGCCATCGTCACGGCGGAGCGCATGCGCACCAGCCGGTTCCATCCGTTCATCCCGGAAAACTGACGTTGGAGGTACCATCATGGCAATCAACGAGCCCGGCATCCAGACCCTCAGGGGCAAGGCCGACAGCGCCTACACCCTCGTCGAGATGGTCGCGAAGCGCGCCCGCCAGCTCATCGACGGGGCGCAGCCCCTCATGGGCGGCGTGGAGAAGAAGCCCATCTCCGAAGCCATCGACGAGATCCAGCACGGCCTGATCAGCTTCCACCGCAACCTGGAGGACGAGGAATAACGCAGTGGGCTCGCCAAAGACGGTCGTCCTGGGCGTAAGCGGGGGCATCGCGGCCTACAAGGCCGCGGAAATCGCCTCGCGCTTCACCAAGGCCGGCGTCCGCGTATACTGCGCCATGACGAAGAGCGCGCGTGAGATCATCACGCCGCTCACGCTGCAGACGCTGTCCCAGAACTACGTCGCGGTGGACACCTTCGAGGAGCACAACCCCGCCGAGGTCGAGCACATCGCCTTGGCCAAGAAGGCGGACATCCTGCTCATCGCCCCGGCGACGGCCAACGTCATCGCGAAGCTGGCGAACGGCATCGCCGACGATGTGCTGACGACCATCGCCCTGGCGACGACCGCCAGGCTGGTCATCGCCCCTGCGATGAACACCTTCATGTGGTTCCACCCCGCGACGCAGGCGAACATGCGGACGCTGCTGACCCGCGGGGCGGTGCAGATCGGCCCGGACGGCGGGCTGCTCGCCTGCGGCGACGTCGGCGCGGGCCGCATGTCGGAGCCGGAGGCCATCGTCTCCGCGTGCCTGGGCCTGCTGAGCGAAAAGAGGGACATGGAGGGGCTGCGCGTCGTCGTGACCGCCGGCCCCACGCGCGAGGCGCTCGACCCGGTGCGCTTCCTCTCCAACCGCTCCAGCGGCAAGATGGGCTACGCCATCGCCGAGGCCGCGCTGCGCCGCGGCGCGAAGGTCACGCTGATCTCCGGGCCCGTCGCCATCCAGCCGCCCGCCGAAGCTGCCCTCGTCCTCGTGCTGACCACGGGGGACCTGCTTGCCGCCGTGACGGCCCGCGCGCCGGGGGCGGACATCCTCATCCAGGCCGCCGCGCCCGCGGACTTCACCGCCAAAAACCCGGCTGGCCAGAAGCTCAAGAAGGACGGGGACGGCGGGCTGACCCTCGAGCTGGTCCAGACGCCCGACGTCGCGCGCGAGGCCGGGAAGGGCAAGAAGCCCGGGCAGACGTTCGTCGGATTCGCGGCGGAGACGGAGAACGGCCTGGAGAACGCGCGCGCGAAGCTGGCGGCGAAAACCCTGGACCTCATCGCCCTCAACGACGTCAGCCGCACCGACGCCGGGTTCGAGGCCGACGACAACGCCCTTACGCTGATTTCCCCGCTGGGCGTGACGGAGGTCCCGCTGATGGGCAAGCGCGAGGCCGCCGGGCGGCTGCTGGACGAAATCCTGCGCCTGCGCGCGGAGGCGGCAGGTGCCTGACCCGGCGGAGGCTTCCGCAGGGAGGTACGCCCAGGTCATCGTGGACATCGCGTCCAGCGACACCGACCGGGTGTTCACCTACCGCGTGCCGCAGGGCATGGCGCTCCTGCCCGGCACGCGCGTGTCGGTGCCCTTCGGCAAGCGCACGCTGGAGGGCATCGTGCTCTCCTTCGGGGACGACCCGGGCATGCCCGAGGAGCGAGTCAAGGACATCCTTCGTCCCCTGGAAGATTACCCGGCGGTGCTGCCGCCGCTGGTGGACCTGGCGAGGGAGATCGCCCGAGACACGCGCACCCCGCTGGCGATGGCCCTGCGCCTGATGTTCCCGGCGGAAATGCGCCGCGGCAGGGTGAAGATCCGCACGCGCGCGACCGCGCGGCTGCGCACTGGAGAACATGGCATCCAGGAAACGCTGGATGCCGCGCTCGCCGCCAGCGCCCGCGCGCCCAAGAGGCGGCTGCTGCTGCGCCTTTTGGAGGACGGCCTCTCCCACCCGGTGGAGGAACTTCGCGCGCTGGCGCGCGACCCCCTCGCCGCGCTCAAGGCGCTGGAGGAGGAGGGCTTCGTCACCCTCGCGGAGGAAGAGGTGTTCCGCTCCCCCTACCCAGACGCCGGGCCGGTGGACAGGGACCCCGCCCTCACGGCGGACCAGCGCGAGGTGCTGTCCGAAATCGTGCCGGCCATCCGCTCCGGCGGCGGCAGGTTCCTGCTGCACGGCATCACCGGGAGCGGCAAGACCGAGGTCTACATCCGCGCGGCGCGGGAGTGCCTGTCCCGGGCGCAGGGCGTCATCGTGCTCATCCCGGAAATCGTGCTCACCCCGCAGATGGTTAGCTGGTTCAAGGGCAGGTTCGGGGACGTGGCCGCGGTGCTGCACTCGCGCCTGTCGGCGGGCGAGCGGTACGACGAGTGGCGGCGCATCCGCTCGGGCCACGCGCGCATCGTCATCGGGGCGCGCAGCGCGGTGTTCGCGCCGGTGAGCAACCTGGGCCTCATCGTCGTGGACGAGGAGCACGAGGCGAGCTACCAGGCGGAGAACGCCCCGCGCTACGACGCGCGCGAGGCGGCCGCCTCCAGGGCGTCGCGCGAGGGGGCGGCGCTCATCCTCGCCAGCGCCACGCCCAGCGTGCTTACCTTCGCAAAGGCCCGCCGCGGCGACCTGATGCTGCTGGAGATGCGCCACCGCGCGCAGAGCCAGCCGCTGGCGCATGTGACCGTGGTGGACATGCGCGAGGAGCTGCGCCTGGGCAACCGGGGGATGTTCTCCACCTTGCTGCACGAACGTCTCGCCGAGTGCCTGGACAGGGGCCAGCAGGCGATGCTGTTCCTCAACCGGCGCGGCTACGCCCCCAGCGTCATGTGCCGCAAGTGCGGCGCCGTGATGAAGTGCCCGCAGTGCGACGTCAACCTGACCTGGCACCAGGCGGACCGGATGATGCACTGCCATTACTGCGGCCTGCGCGGAGGGCTCCCGCAGGAGTGCCCCACATGCGGCAGCTCCTACATCAAGCCGGTCGGCGTGGGCACACAGAAGGTGGAGGAGGAGTTCAGGCGCCTGCACCCGGACGTCGGGGTGGTGCGCCTGGACATGGACACGACCTCCGGCAAGGACGCGCACCAGATCCTGCTGGACCGCTTCCGCAGCGGCGAGGCGAGGGTCATGGTGGGCACGCAGATGATCGCCAAGGGGCACGACTTCCCGCAGGTCACGCTGGTCGCGGCCGTGCTGGCGGACATGTCGCTGCACCTGCCGGACTACCGCAGCGAGGAGCGCACCTTCCAGCTGCTCACGCAGCTGGCCGGGCGCGCTGGCCGCGCGGACATGCCGGGCGAGGTGGTCATCCAGACCTACGCGCCGGAGCATTTCGCCATCCAGGCCGCCGCCAAACAGGACTACCGCGCGTTCTTCGAGACGGAGTTCTCCCGGCGGCGCGACAAGCTCTACCCGCCGTTCACGATGATGGTCCGGCTGCTGTGCGAGCACGCCCTTGAGGATACCGCCCGCGGGGTATCCTCCGCGCTGTACGGCCGCCTGAAGGACTGGCTGGCGCAGCGCCCCGCGCTCAAGAAGCGCGTCATCTTCTTCCGCGAGGACGCCTCCCCCATCAAGCGCATCATGGGGCTGTGGCGCACCCAGGTGCTCCTCAAGCTGCTGGAGCACCCGGAAAGCGGCGAGGTCCTGGACTTCCTGAAGCAGCTGTCCGAAGAAACGTGGCCATGCCGGGTGTCCCTGGAAATCAACCCGGCAAGCCTTGCCTGACAGGCCGGAGGAACGATGTCACCCAAGAAGATCTTCACCATCGGCGCGCCGGAGCTGCGCCTGAAGAGCAACCCCATCAAGCGCTTCGACGCGCGGCTGGACCTCATCTTCCGCGACATGGCGCAGACGATGTACGAGGCGCAGGGCGTGGGCCTCGCCGCGCCGCAGATCGGCATCCTGCGCCGCCTGATCGTGCTGGACGTGGGGGAGGGCCTCATCGAGATGGTCAACCCCGAGATCGTCTCCAGCGAGGGCTCCTGCGGGATGCCCGAGGGCTGCCTGAGCATCCCGGGACGCCGGGGCTTCGTGACGCGGCCCGAGAAGGTGACCGTCACCGCCCAGGACCGGACGGGCAAGCCCTTCACCGTTGAGGCGGACGGCCTTCTGGCCCGCGCGGTGCAGCATGAGATCGACCACCTGGACGGCGTCCTCTACGTGGACAAGATGGACTACGAGATCGTCGAGGAAGACGAGGAAGAGGAGAAGAAGGACCCGCCCGCCAGGCGCAGGAAGGCCGTTTGATGCGCGTCGTGTTCATGGGCACGCCGGAGTACGCGGCCAGGTCGCTGGCCGCCCTGCTGGCCCACGGATACGACGTCGCCGGCGTCTTCACACAGCCGGACCGGCCAAAGGGGCGCGGGGGCAAGGTCGCCATGTCCCCGGTCAAGGAAATGGCCCTGGAGCGCGGCATCCCGGTGTTTCAGCCCAGGCGCATCCGCCTGGAAGGCGCGGAGGACCTGCGCGGGCTTTCGCCCGACGTCTGTGTTACCGCGGCGTTCGGGCAGATCCTCTCGCAGGAGATCCTCGACGTCCCGCGCCTGGGCACGGTCAACGTGCATGCCTCACTGCTGCCCAAGTACCGCGGCTCGTCCCCGGTCCAGTGGGCGCTCATCATGGGCGAGACGCATACCGGGGTCACCACGATGATGACCGACCGGGGCATCGACACCGGCGACGTCCTGCTGCGGGAGGGGACGGACATCCTCCCGGGCGAGACCGCCGGAGAGTTGGCCCTCCGCCTCGCGGACCTGGGCGCGGCCCTGCTCATCCGCACGCTGCGTCTGCTGGAGGCGGGGGAGTGCCCGCGCGAACCGCAGGACGAGCGCGACGCCACCTATTACCCGATGCTGCGCAAGGACCATGGCGCCGTGGACTGGGGCAGGCCCGCGCGGGACATCGCCAACCTGGTCCGCGGCACGAACCCCTGGCCCGGCGCGTACGCCGAGTCGCCATGGGGCACGCTCAAGATCCTGGAGGCCCGGGCTGAAAGCGGCGGAAGCCGGGGAACGCCCGGCGCCATCCTGGTTGCCGGAAGACCAGGCGCCCTGAATATCGCGACGGGCGACGGCACACTGTCCATCCAGACCCTGCAGGCCCCGGGCGGGCGCGCGATGCCCGCCGGCGATTTCCTGCGCGGACACCCCATACCGCAAGGCGCGACCATGAGGAACGGAGAGAAGACCGATGACCGGTGATGATTTCAGGGACGGCCGCGGCGGGGACGAATCGCGGAACCAGGACCAGGGCGGACAGGGAGGCCAGGCGCCGCGCGGACCATATGGCAGGCCCGCGGGCAACCGCGGCCCGGGCGGACCGGGGCGCCCGCAGGGCGCGTACCGCCCGGCGGACAGGGGCGGCAGGCCCTTCGCGCCCCGCGGGGGCAGCGACTTCCGGCGCGATGACAGGCCGGCGGGTCCCTATGGCAGGCCCGCGCCCCAGGGAGGCGCTGCACAACGCGAAGGCTTCTCCGACAGGCCGCCCCGGCGCGAGTTTTCGCCGAACCGCGATGGTGGGAGGGGCTATGACAGCCGTCCGCCCAGACGCGAATTCACGCCCCGCCGCGAAGGTGCAGGCGGGTTCGACAACCGTCCACCCCGGGGAGGGTTTGCTCCGCGGCGCGAAGGCGGTTTTGATAATCGCCCGCCAAGGCGCGAGTTCACCCCGAACCGCGAGGGCGGGAGGGATTTTGACAACAGGCCGCCAAGGCGCGAATTTGCGCCAAACAGGGATGGTAACAGGGGCTTTGAAAGCCGTCCTCCCAGGCGCGAGTTCACCCCGAACCGCGAGGGCGGAAGGGACTTTGACAATCGTCCGCCGAGGCGGGAGTTTACGCCGAGACGCGAAGGCGCAGGCGGGTTCGACAGCCGCCCACCCCGCGATGGGTTTGTTCCGCGCCGCGAAGGCGGTTTTGACAACCGTCCCCCCCGCCGTGACTTCACCCCAAACCGTGAGGGAGGACGGGATTTCGACAACCGTCCGCCCAGGCGGGAATTCACCCCTCGCCGGGAAGGGGAAAGCGGGTTCGACAGCCGTCCCCCGAGGCGTGAGTTTACGCCACGCCGGGACGGCGAAGGCGG
>DATHTQ010000195.1:0-1831 GCA_035463055.1 Candidatus Limnocylindria bacterium | reverse complement strand
GTGTGCTGCGTGTACGTGCAGGGCAGGCTCAACCGCGAGACGCGCCTGGGCGTCTACCTGTACGCGGCGATGATGTGGGTTTCGGCCGTGGGCTACGTGTTCTTCCCGCTGACCACCAGCGGCTTCGCGGGGACCGGGCAGGACACCGCGCACCTGGCGCTCACGGGCGTCGTCGTGCTGCTGTCCATCGCGTCCATGGTCCTGCTCATCGTCGGCGGCCTGCGCGGGCGCGCGCTGCCGTCGCTCGCGGCGTGGGCCGCGCTCACCCTCGCCCTGATGTTTACAGGCGCCATCGGCACCATGGCCGGGCCCAAGGCGTACTTCGGCCTGTTCGAGCGGTTCAGCGTGCTGTCGTCCATGGGGTTCACCGCGGTGCTGGGCGTGTACCTGATGCTGGGGTTCCCGTCCGGGGCGAAGGCCTGAGCGCCCCTCCCGGCGCGCGCGGAAGCACTCGACATCAAAGGCCCCTCTCCGGGGGCCTTTTGCGTGAAGGGAGGGCTGCTTCCCGTTATTTCGGCGTCGGTATGCCACGGAACGTTGCCGACTTCGCTTTCCGCACATAAAGACAGCGCGCGTTAGCGCTGTCCTAAAGGCATCTATTAGGAAAAGAGTATCGCGCGCTCAGCCCGGTGCCGCCATGATGCCCCGCTGCACGAGGTCCGTCAGCGCGTCCAGCAGGTACAGCCGGTCGGCGACGGTCAGGCTTTCCGCGCCCGCCGCGCCGATCTGCGCCTGCACGTCCTTGAGCCGCTGCGCCCATTGCACCCGCTCCCCCGCGAGGGCGGCCTTGTCCTGCGCGAGGTCTAGGCGGCGCAGGAAGTCGCGGTACTCCTCGAAGAACGCCGCGAACCCGTCCACCCGCGCGGCGAACGCGGGGGTCACGCCCACCCCGGTGCGCGAGAGCGTGTCGCGCACGGCGTTCCACCCGACGGCGAGGCTGTCCCGCAGTGCGCGCGGCACGCTGAAAAACGCCGCGCCCGCGCCCAGCGCAAGCACCAGCAGCCAGCACCAGGCCGAGCGCGCGAAGGCGCGGCGGTTGAAGTTGGAGCGGCTGAACGAGAAATACGCCAGCGCGAGCCACCCGACGACCGGGACGGCGAACAGCAGGGAATAGAGGACGTACCCCCAGGGGGACAGGGGACGGTACGGGCCGGTGCCCGCGCGGGCCTGGCTTTGCATGGGGCCTCCTGTGCGGTTTGGATTGGGGTGGGGCGGCGCTTGGCCGCGGGATGGCCGCGGATCAGGGGAATGCCAGGTAAAAATGCGTGAGTCCCCGCGAAGGATACTGGTATCTTCCCGTATCATCCGGGAACATCGGGGGAGATGCTTGATTCCCCGCGAAGGATTCAGGCGTCTCTCCGTATCAGCCGGGAACATCGGTGGAGATGCTAGATTCCCCGCGAAGGATTCCGGGATCTCCCTGTATCATCCGGGGATGCCGGAGGAATTGCGTGATTCCCCGCGAAGGATATTGGCATCTCCCCGTATCATCCGGGAACGCCGGAGGAATTGCGTGATTCCCCGCGAAGCAGCTTGGCGTCTCTTCGTAACTTGAGGGAGCACACGTGCAGATGAAGAGGCAGGAAGCGCGGGAATGTGGAAGGCGCCGGGAATACGGATGGGGATGCGTGGGCATGGTAGGGAACGCGGAACCGGCAAAACCGGGAAGTTCCCCGCGCAGGGAGTGTTGGCAATGCGTTGGAGCCTGCGGAAGCCTGGGGAAGAAGCGCAGTAACCTGGGCCAAGGTGCTGCAGGAACGCCGGAACTAGTGGGATGGGGATGCGCTCGGCCATGTGGGGAACGCGGAACCGGCTAAACCGGGAAGTTCCC
>DATHTQ010000194.1:0-5718 GCA_035463055.1 Candidatus Limnocylindria bacterium | reverse complement strand
CATCCCGGCGACCATGTAGGCGAGGATGATGCCCAGGCCCAGGATGATGCAGGGGATCATGGCGCTCTTCATGCCCAGGGCCAGCCCCTGGGTGATGGTCAGCGCGGGGCCCTCGATGGAGGTGTGCGCCAGCAGCTGGGTGGGCTTGTACTCGGCGGAGGTGTAGAACTCCGCGGCCAGGCCGATCAGCACGCCCGCGACCACGCCGATGGCGGAGGCGATCCAGGGCGAGAGGATGCCGAAGTTGAACCCCAGGGCCTGGCGGAGCATCGGGCTGCCGAAGTCGCCGAACACCGCCCAGGAGATGAAGAACCCGGCGACGATGGTGATGCCCGAGGCCACGTAGGTGGAGTTGTTGAGGTCACGGTGGGGGTCGTCGGTCAGCCTTTTCTTGAACAGCAGCGAGGCGATGCCCGCGCAGCAGGCGACCAGGCCGACGGCCACGAAGATCATCGGGAACAGGATGAGGCGGTTGAGCAGTTCCGGCGTCATGCCGGTCCCCTCCGCCAGGGACTTGGAGAACAGGTGGTAGGCCAGGATGATGCCCGAGGCGATGGCCCCGATGTAGCTTTCCAGCAGGTCCGAACCCAGGCCCGCGATGTCGCCGACGTTGTCGCCCACGTTGTCCGCGATGGTGGCGGGGTTGCGCGGGTCGTCCTCGGGGATGTGGGCCTCCGCCTTGCCCACCAGGTCGGCGCCCATGTCGGCCGCCTTGGTGTAGATGCCGCCGCCCACGCGGTTGAACATCGCGACCAGGGAGCAGCCCAGCGCGTAGCCGGACAGGGTCATGGAGAAGGGGTTGAAGTGCAGGCCGATGAAGTTGCGGAAGGACGCGTCCGTCTCCGCGACCTGGCCCATCAGGATGCCGAAGACCGCGTACACGATGAACAGGCCCAGCAGCGCGAAGCCGCCGACGCTCAGCCCCATGACGGAGCCGCCGCGGAAGGCGACCTTGACGGTCTCCCCGATGCTGCGGCTCTCGTTGGCCTTGTTGGCGACGCGCACGTTGGCGTACGTCGCGGCCTTCATGCCGACGAACCCGGCCATGCCGGACATCAGCGAGCCTATGACGAGCGCGACGGCGGCGTGCCAGGTCGTCAGGACCGCAAGGATGGCGGCGACCAGGACGACGGTGAGGTAGAGGATCTTGTACTCGTAGTTGATGAACGCGCTGGCTCCGATGCGGATCGCGCTGGCGATCTCCCGCATCTTCTCGCTGCCCTCGGGCAGCCTCTTCATGGTGATGAAGTTGAAGGCCGCAAAACTGAGCGCCAGGATCGCCGCGAACAGGACCACCAGGATGATTGGGCTCATACTCTTCCTTTCACGGGCTGGGATACAGCCGGAGATGATGGGGCTATCCTTGACCGCGCCATGCAAGGGCGGTTGTACTGGGTTTGCACAGGCACGGGCCGGATGCATAAAAATACGCCCGCGCGAGTGTCCGGGCCTGGTACCTCGGGGGGCGCCCGGGCCCCGGCGCATGCGTTTCGCCGGGAAACCCCCACATCCCCCCGAGTATGACAGAGTATATATGGACGGCCCGAAAATCAAGTGCATGGCAGCTTGTTTTAGAAACAAAACAACGCAAAACAATCCGGGTCGCACGCCCGGGCGCGCCGGGCCGCCCCGCAGCCCGCGCGGCGGAAAGCCTGTGCCCATGGGCAGTACGGCAGGAAAAAACCACCGCGGTAACGGTGGCTGTTCCATGCTCGTAAGGCCGCTGCCGCCCTCCCCCTGCACTCTGTCATCCGGTGGGCAGCCCGGACAGGTGGCAGCGAACCTTTACAGCACCTTGTCGAGGAAGGCCTTCGCGCGGTCCGACTTGGGGGTGGAGAAGAAGACGTCCGGCGGCGCGTCCTCCACGAGCACGCCCTCGTCCAGGAAGCAGATGCGGTCCGCCACTTCGCGCGCGAACCCCATCTCGTGGGTCACCAGCACCATGCTCCTCCCGGCCAGGACGAGCGCCTTGATGACCTCCAGCACCTCCTTGACCATCTCCGGGTCCAGGGCGGAGGTGGGCTCGTCGAACAGGAGGAACTCCGGCTCCATCGCCAGCGCGCGTGCGATGGCGACGCGCTGCTTCTGGCCGCCGGACAGCGTCGCGGGGTAGGCGTCCTTCTTGTCGGTCAGGCCGACGCTCGCCAGCAGCTCCAGCGCCTTGCGCTCCGCGTCCGCGCGGGCCACCTTCTTCACGTGCATCGGGGCGTAGAGCATGTTGCCCATCACCGTCATGTGCGGGAACAGGTTGAAGTGCTGGAACACCATCCCGATGCGCTGGCGCGTCGCGTGCTCGTCCATGAGGTTCCCGCGCCGGATGGCGTCCAGCGCCTCCCGGTACGCCCTGCCCTCGCGGCCCTCGCGGAGCAAATCATTGCGTTTGATATCCCAGACCGCCTCCGTGTCCGCCGGGCTTCCCGGCACGGCGTCTTTCCCGCGCATCCGGGCCGCGTAGGTCCGGGAGGCGCGGATGACGTCGAAGTGGAGGTACGGGTCCGGCGGGGTGATGAGCCTGCCGTCGATCCAGATTTCCCCGTAGGTGGGCTTCTCCAGCAGGTTGATGGAGCGCAGCAGCGTGGACTTCCCGGACCCGGACGGCCCGATGATGCAGACCACCTCGCCGTCGCGCACCTGAAGGTCCACCCCGCGCAACACGGGCAGGCGCCCGAAGGACTTGTACAGCCCCTTAACCTCGATCACTCTTGTTCACCCGCCTCTCGAGGAACTTGCCCAGCAGGGACAGGAGCATCACGAGCGCGTAGTAGAACACCGAGATGAAGAAGAAGGGCTCGAAGGCGCGGTAGGTAGCCGTCTGCACCGACTGGCCCACGCGCAGGATGTCGACCAGGCCGATGGAGGCGATGAGCGTCGTGTTCTTGAGCAGGCTGATGAACTCGTTGACGATGCTGGGCATCACGCTGCGGATGGCCTGGGGGAAGATGATGTCCTTCATCATGCCGGGATACCGCACGCCCAGCGCGGCGGCGGCCTCGTACTGGCCCTTGTCCACCGCCTTGATGCCCCCGCGCAGGCTTTCGGACAGGTAGGCGGCGGAGTTCATCGCGAAGATGAGCGTGCCCGCCTGGAAGGCGGTGAAGCGAATGCCGGTCACCAGCGGGATGCCGAAGTACATCATGAACACCTGCACCAGCAGGGGGACGCCGCGGAAAATGGAAGTGTAGAGGGCGGCCAGCCACTGCAGCGGCTTCACGGGCAAAATCTTGAACAGCGAGAGCGGGATGGCCAGCACGATGCCGAGCAGCAGCGCGCTGAGGGTCACCTGCATGGTGACCAGCAGCGCGCTGCCGAAACGGGGCAGGTAGGGAATCAGGACACTGAAGTCAAGCCGCATTCCGCCGCCTTTCCGGGGACGTGTGGGAAGGTTCGCGCGCGGCTCAGTACAGCCACTTCGCGATGAGCTCCTGCATCAGGCCGGACTCCTGCATGCCTTCAATGACTTGGTTGAACAGCGGGACCAGCTCGCTGCCCTCGGGGAACGCGATGCTGTACGCGTCGGCCGCGCCCTCGTTGAGCAGGAAGTACTTCAGCAGCGGCTCGTTGTTGGGGCCCAGGACGGTGGCGACCAGCTTCTTGCTGCCGTTGCTGCTGGTGATGCCCGCGGCCACGCCGTCGCTGCCCTGCGCCACCGCCATGCCCACCGCGGACTGGCCCTGGTAGGTCACCAGCGTGCTGCCGGGGATGTCCTTGATGATGTTCTCGTAGTTGGTGCCCTGGGAGCAGGCGATGACCTGGCCCGCCAGGTCCTCCTGGCTGTTGATGGCGGAGTCGGCCTTGGTCACGCAGCCCACCTTGCTGGTGGCGTAGGGGACGGAGAAGTCGACCACCTCGTCGCGCTGCGCGGTGTAGCTCATGCCGCTGATGACGAAGTCCACGCCGCCCGCCTGCAGCGAGCCCACGAGGGACGCGAAGGCCATGGGCGTGATCTCGAACTCGAAGCCGAGCTCCTGGGACAGGTGCTTGATGATGTCGATGTCCAGGCCCTCATATCCGGTTTCGTCGGTCGTGGAGATGGTCTCGAAGAACATGAAGTCCGGGCTGAGCGCGATGGTGAGTTTCTTGCCCGCAAGGGGCTTCGCGGTCTCCGCGACGGCGGGCGCCGCCGCCAGGATGAGGGAAAGCGCCAGGGTCAGGGCCAGGGTCTTCGCCAGGATGGATTTCATGGGGTGCCTCCTTTACAGCATTTCCTTCTTGATGCCTGTCCTCAGGCTTTGCTCGCAGTCGATGTCCCCGTAGACCGTCTCGTCGAAGGCGGGGGAGAACCTCCGGAACTCGTCCAGGGTGAGCTCGTCCAGCTCCTTCCCCTGCCCCTCGGCGTACAGCACCAGGGAGCCGATGACGCCGTGCGCGTCGCGGAACGGGACCCCCTTGCGCACCAGGTAATCCGCGGCCTCCGTCGCGTTCATGAAGCCGCCCCGCAGGGCCTGGCGCATCCGCCCTTCCTGGGGGACGAGGGTCGCGATGACGCCGTCCATGACGGCGAGACTGCCCTGGGCGGCGGACATGGCGTTGTAAAACGCCGCCTTGTCCTCCTGCATATCCTTGTTGTAGGCGAGCGGCAGGCCCTTCATCACGGTCAGCAGCGCCATCAGGCAGCCGTACACCCGCCCCGCCTTGCCGCGGATGAGCTCCGCGCTGTCCGGGTTGCGCTTCTGGGGCATGATGCTGGAGCCGGTCGTGAAGCGCTCGTCCAGCTCGATGAAGCCGAACTCCTTGCTGGAGAAGAGCACGAGCTCCTCGCTCAGGCGCGACAGGTGCATCATGATGAGCGACAGGGCGGCCAGCGCCTCGATGAGGTAGTCCCGGTCGGACACGCCGTCCAGGAAGTTGTCGTAGGGCTTGTCAAAGCCCAGGAGCGCCGCCGTGTATGCCCGGTCGATATCGTGCGTCGTGCCCGCCAGCGCCCCGCACCCCAGCGGGGACTCCCCCATCCCCCGCACGGCGTCCCCCACGCGCCGCAGGTCCCGGGAGAACATGCCGTGGTAGGCCATCAGCCAGTGCTTGAAGGTGACGGCCTGCGCGCGCTGCAGGTGCGTGTACCCCGGCATGGGAACGGGGTGCGCGTCCGCCTTGGCCTTCAGCGTGTCCAGCAGCGTTTGCAGCAGCCGCGCCAGCTCCCCGCAGCTTTCGCGCGCGTAGAGCTTCATGTCGGTGTTGACCTGGTCGTTGCGGCTGCGCGCGGTGTGCAGCACCTTGCCGGCCTCGCCGATGCGCGCGGTGAGGGTCACCTCGACGAAGCTGTGCACGTCCTCGAAGCTGTTGTCCGGCACCAGGGTCCCCCCGCGCGCCTCCTCGAGCATCCCCTCCAGGCCCCGGAGGATGTCGGCGGCCTGCCCCGGCGTGATAAGCCCGCATTTCGCGAGCATCCTGGCGTGCGCGACGCTGCCGCGGATGTCGGCCTCCAGCAGCCATCCGGTCGTCCCCGCGATATTGTGGAAGCGCTCCATGCGGCTGTCCGTCCCCTGGACGAACCGCCCGCCCCACAGCTTCCCCGCATGCCCTGCCTGCATCGCAATCCCTCCGATGCGTGCAGGATAGCACCGAAACGCGGTTCTGTACAGTATATATTTGCAATTGTTCTAATAAAAATACAATCCTCGAAACGTTCCCTGTGCAGAATTTGCCGTAGAACGATGAAAATCCTTTGTACTATAAGCATATATAGCCTTATGGACACACATCCGCCGATTCGGGCGGATG
>DATHTQ010000193.1:0-7127 GCA_035463055.1 Candidatus Limnocylindria bacterium | reverse complement strand
GTGCGTCCATGGGCTGAACGTGCAGGCGGCGGTTTCCGTCGCGTTGCAGACACTGCAGGTCCGTATGTGCCGGCTGTCCGCCCCGCCGGTCCCCGCGACGTGCGCCCACGCGCCGAACTGGCAGGGGGCGGCCGGCACGGCTCCGCAGACCGAGCAGGCCGCTTCGTGACGGCTGTCCGCGCCGCCGGTCCCGGCGACGTGCGCCCAGGGGCCCAGTTCGCAGGAGGCGGATTCACTCGCGCCGCATACGGTGCAGGTCCGGGCGTGCCGGCAGTCCCAACCCCCGGTCCCCGCGACGTGCGCCCACGCGCCGAAGGCGTGCAGGATCCGGACGGTGAAACTGCCGTCCATGTTGCCGACCGCGCCGTTGACGTCGGACGTAAACGTCCAGTTGAACGTGACGAATTCGGCGTTCGTGTCCGGGATGGTCCGGCTGGCTGTGCCGCCGAGGATGGCTTCCCCGTTCACGGCGGCGCTGTTGGCGGACGTTTGCTGCGCGGAGCCCACCCAGTTCCCGTCCATGTACAGGGTGAACGTCAGCATATGGCTGCCCTCGGCGGGGACCGGTATCCGGAAGAAATAGTCGATCGAGACAGACCCTCCATGGGCCGCTTCGGTGCTGTCGGGGGTTACGGAGCCGAGCGGGGTCAGGACGGCGCCGGCAGGCGCGGGGAACCCCCACGCCGCCAGGAACACGGCCAGCAGCAGGCATGCCATCCTTCGCGTAAACCCGATGGCTGTTCTTTTCATTTGTTTCCTCCCCGTCAGGGCGGCAGGAAAGGGCCCGCCGCCTGTATGGTCAAGTGCGCAACGCCGAGAAAACCGGTCGCAGTGTAACAGGATATGACGTATCCGTTTGACTTGCTTCATCATGGTTTGTGCGGGGCGGTTTGTCAAGGGCGCGGGGCGGTTTGTCACGGGCGGGGGCGGTTTGTCAAGGGCGGGGGCGGTTTGTCAAGGGCGCGGGGTGCCGCGTGTCCGTCCCGGCATGCGCGGCACGGATGCATGGGGGAGGCGTCCCGGCAGCCTGGATGCGCGCCTCCCGTGCACGCATGCAGCCGCCGGGCCGGCGCAATTTTTTCTTGCCAGCGCGGATGGTTTGTGGTAGTATGTCAATCGCCCCAAGCGTGGGATTATAGCTCAGCTGGTTAGAGCGCCACGTTGACATCGTGGAGGTCGTTGGTTCGAGCCCAATTAATCCCACCAGGAAAACCCCCTGAGACACAGGGGGTTTTGTTCTTGTATGGGGTCATGCCTGGGGCATGAGGAACTTCGGCCTACGGGAGGGCGGGCGGCCTTCCGCCGCGTACCTCACCGCCCCCCGGACACCTGCGCGTACACCGTGTCGGCGCCGCGGGCTTTCCGGGCGGCCCGGCGGATGACCTTCGTCAGCTCGGCGAAGACGAAGGTGCTCACGCCCAGCCCGAAGATCCAGATCCAGTCCTGCAGGTTGTGGGTGGTCAGGCTGAACACGTCGCGCAGGCCGGGGATGAGCGCGACGCCCAGCAGGAGCGCCATGCAGCCGACGAAGGCGAGGTTCATGCTGCGGTTGGAGAACACGCCCAGCTCGAACACGGTGCTCTTTTCCGAGCGGCTGGAGTAGGCGCGGATGAGCTCGCTCAGGCAGATGGTCAGCAGGGCGAACGTCCGCCCGGCCGCCACGCCCTCGGTCGTCCAGCCGATATAGAACGCCGCGAGGACGGCAACCGTCATGACGCCGCTCTGGACCGCGATGTTGACGACCATGGTCCGGTCGATGATGGTGGCCTTCGGGTCGCGCGGCTTCTCCTGCATCACCCCGGGCTCGCGCTTCTCGGTGCCCAGCGCGAGCGCGGGGAAGGCGTCGGTCAGCAGGTTGATCCACAGCAGGTGGATGGGCAGCAGGGGGATGGGCCAGCCCAGGAGCATGGCCAGGAACACGATGAGGATCTCGCCCACGTTGCAGGACATGAGGAAGAACACGAACTTGCGGATGTTGCTGTAGATGACGCGGCCTTCCTCGACCGCGGACACGATGCTGGCGAAGTTGTCGTCGGTGATGATCATGTCCGCGGTTTCCTTGGTGACGTCCGTCCCGGTGATGCCCATCGCGATGCCGATGTCGGCGCGCTTGAGCGCGGGCGCGTCGTTGACGCCGTCGCCGGTCATGGCGGTGATGTTGCCGTTCTCCTTCATCGCCTGGACGATGCGGACCTTGTGCGCCGGGGAGACGCGCGCGTACACGTTGACGGTCTTCGCCGCCTCGGCGAACTGGGCGTCGTCCAGCAGGTTGAGGTCCGCCCCGCCCAGGACCTGGCCGTCGGACTCAATGAGCCCCAGCTGCCGGGCGATGGCCGCGGCGGTGTCCCGGTAGTCGCCCGTGATCATGACGACGCGGATGCCCGCGGACTTGCAGACCTTGATGGCCTCGATGGCCTCGGCGCGGGGCGGGTCGATCATGCCGACCAGGCCGCAGAACACGAGGCCGTTCTCGTCGCGGTCCGGGGACGGCTGCGCGGGGACCTCCGACAGCGGCTTGAACGCCATGGCCAGCACGCGCAGCGCCTGGGACGCCAGCCTGTGGTTCTCCTCCAAAATCGCGTCGATGTCGGCCTGCCCGATGGGCGCCACGGCCCCGTCCCGGCGCATGATGTGGGTGCACCGCTCGACCAGCAGGTCCGGCGCGCCCTTGGTGAAGGAGACCAGCCCGCCGTCCTCCCCGCCGTGGAAGGTGGTCATGAGCTTGCGCTCGGAATCGAACGGGATCTCCTGCAGGCGGGGGTGCGCCCGGTTGGCGTCCTCGCGGTCGATGCCCGCCTTCGCGGCGGCGACGATCATCGCGCCCTCGGTGGGGTCGCCCGCGATGTGCCATTCATCGCGCAGGTTGTCGGTGAGGCGCTCCAGGCGCGCGTCGTTGCACAGCGCCTGGATCTCCAGCAGGCGGCGCACCGCCGGCTCGCCGTCCGGCGAAACGGGCCGCGCGCCTTCATATATAGCCCCTGCCGGCCTGTAGCCGTCCCCCTCCACGCTCATTTCCATGCCTGGGACGTACATCTTCACGATGGTCATCTGGTTCTGGGTGAGCGTGCCGGTCTTGTCCGAGCAGATGACGGTGGTGCCGCCCAGCGTCTCCACCGCGTGCAGCTTCTTCATGATGGCGTTGCGCTTGACCATCCGCTGCATGCCGATGGCGAGCACGATGGTGACGACCGCGGGCAGGCCCTCCGGTATCGCCGCGACGGCGAGGCTGACGGCCGTCATGAACATGGCGAGGATGTGCTCCCCGCGGATGAGGCCCAGCAGGAACACGATGCCGCAGATGACCAGGCAGGCCGTCCCCAGCATCTTGCCCATCTGCGTCAGCTTCTTCTGAAGCGGCGTGTCCTCCTGCGGGACGTCCTGGATCATGGTCGCGATGCTGCCGATGACGGTGTTCATGCCGGTGGCGGTGACGATGCCGGTGCCCCTGCCGTAGGTGACCAGCGTGCTCATGAAGCCCGAGTTGATCTGGTCGCCCAGGGCGACGTCCCCCGTCAGGGAGGCCTCGGCGTGCTTGTCCACGGGCACCGACTCGCCCGTCAGCGCCGCCTCCTCCACCTTGAGGTTGATGGAGTTCGCCAGCCGCACGTCGGCGGGGACGTAGTCGCCCGTCTCCAGCACCACGACGTCGCCGGGGACGACCTCGCCGGAGGGGACGGTCACCGCCGTCCCGTCGCGGATGACCTTCGCGTTGGGCGCGGACATCTTCTTCAGCGCCGCCAGCGCCTTCTCCGCCCGGAATTCCTGGGATACCCCCAGGATGGCGTTGATGATGACGATGGCGATGATGATGACGGAGTCCGTATACTCGCCCACCAGGATCGACACGAGGCTCGCGATGACCAGGATGACGATCATGTAGTCCTTGAGCTGGTCGACGAACATCTGGAGAAGGCCGGGGCCCTTCTTGTGCAGCCGTTCGTTGGGCCCGTACTGCTCCAGGCGCCTCGCGGCCTCCTGCGATGTGAGGCCGGCCTTCAGGTCGCTGTCCAGCGCCCGGCGCACCTCATCGGCGGTTTGCTGGTACCACGGTGTCGCAGCCATTGCCACATACCTCGTTCCATTCTGTTTTGTCCATCTGAATCCAACGTTATATCCCCGGGACCGGGCGCCGTCAAGTTTCGGGGGTGTTTTGGCGAAATTTGTTTGGCGTCGCCGTTCGCGCCCCGGGCGCGGATGCTGTTATAATGCCCCCGTCGCGGGCCGCGCCGCCGGGCGTGCCGCAAATTCCGGGACGGGGAGACGGCATGGAAGCGTACCAATACAGGAAGATCGACGCGTTCACGGCGGGGGAGTCGCTGGGCAACCCCGCGGCGTGCCTGTACCTGGGCGAGGGCCAGGCGCTGCCGGAGGACAGGATGCTGGACATCGCGCGGCGGCACAGGGGGTTCGTCTCCGAGGTCGTCTACTGCGCCCCGGCGGGCGACGCCGCGTTCCGCCTTTGGTATTACTCGTCCGAGTGCGAGGTGGACTTCTGCGGCCACGGCACGGTGGCGTGCATGCACTGCCTCATCAGCGAGACGCCCGGCCTGCAGGAGAGGGCGGAAATCGAGGTGCGCACGAACAAAAAGGGCGCGCTCACCGTCTACAACGAGGTGCCCTCGCGCGACTGCGTGTACGTCGCCGCGCCCGCACCCAAATACCTTGGGACGGGCGTGCCCGCGGATACCGTCGCAGCGGCCCTGCGGGTGCGGCCCGGGCAGCTCTCGGGCAAATACCCGACAGACATGATTGACGCGGGGCTTCGGACCCTCATCGTCCCGCTGGCGTCGCTGGAGGACGAGGTACACGCGGCGCCGCTGGAAAGCGAGCTGAAGGCGTTCTGCCTGGAGACCGGGGCGGACATCGTGCTCATTTGGTCCCTTCAGGCGCGGGACGCGCGGAGCATCGCGCACACCCGCGTGTTCGCCCCCAAGTTCGGCTATCTCGAGGACCCGGCGACCGGCTCCGGCAACAGCGCGTTCGGATATTACATGCTGCAAAACGGCCTGTGGGACGGGAGCGCCGCGACGCTGGAGCAGGGCGGCGCGGGCATGGCGTTCAACGCGGTGCGCGTGGAGCGCAGGGACGGGCGCGTGCTGTTCGGCGGCGGCGCGACGACCCGCATCCGCGGGGTGTACTTCGACTGAGGGCGCCGAACCGGTGATACATGCCCCCGGAAGCATCCGGGGGTTTTTTTTGTTGGAGCCACCGCGAATGGGGCGGAGGATTGGACGCGGCAATGCGTTTTCGCCGGGACGGCGGGAACGCGACGCGGTGGCTGAATATTCAACAAAAAACAAAGGAAGTGTTCATGCAAATACATATAGGGTATATATGTAATGTTCCTTACGTCGTGACACCCATGGTCCGGGCAATCCGGACGGCCCGCGCAGCCCTTCGGTGTGCAGGAAGGGAACGGCTCCCGGGATACCAAGGCCGCCGCGGGAGCCGGGGCAGGGCCCCGCAGGCAGACCCGAACCACCGCAAGCGTCCCGGCCGCCCGGGCGGCCCGGCCGGGACCGGGGGAAGGCCCCACCGCCCATCGGCGGCCGCGGCCAACCCCTTCACCCCAGGATGGAGAAAGCGTGGAACCGGCCGCCCGGGCGGCCACGAACGCGAAACCTGAACCGAATGATGCAAATTGCAGGAGGAATCCATGAGGAAAACCCTATCGCTCGCCCTGGTCCTCGCGCTGATGCTCGGGATCACCGGGGCGTTCGCCAGCCAGGTCCAGTCGCAGACGGCCATCTGGTTCAACCCGGCATTCCCGGTCGTCCAGAGCGGCGGAAGCATCCAGATCACCGCGAACTTCAACGCCACCTTTGAGGTGGACACGACCCGGTGGTTCATCGGCAACGTGAACCAGGGGGCGGTGGCCATCACGCCGGCCTATTCCGGCAGCAGCCAGTTCACCTTCCAGGCGCCCGTGGTCGCCGTGGACACCTGGGTCATCCTCTATTTCATGATCGAGGACAAGGACCTGCCGGGCTGCTACTTCATCAAGTACGTCAAGGTCCTCGTGAAGGCCCCGGTGGCGACGCCGACCCCGACCATGGCGCCGACCCCGACCCCGACCATGGCGCCGACCCCGACGCCCACCATGGCCCCCACCCCGACCCTGGCGCCGACCGACAGGCCGGCCCCCACCCCGACCCTGAAGCCGACCCGCACGCCGTACCCGAGCCCGAGCGTGTGCCCGGTCTGCCCGACCCCGACCGCGACGCCGACCATGGCGCCCACCCCGACCCTGGCGCCGACTGACAGGCCGGGCCCGACCCCGACCCTGAAGCCGACCCACAGCCCGTACCCGACCCCCACGCTGGCCCCGACCCCGACGCTGAAGCCGACCGCCAGGCCGGGCCCGACCCCCACCGCGGATCCCGAGCCCAGGGGATGCCCCGCCGCGCCGGCCGTGGCCGCCCGCATCCTGAGGGAAGCGAACATCCGGCCCAACAGCGACGCGTACCAGAACCTGATTTCCCAGGTCGCCCAGCACATGGGCCCGACCACGGACTTCAACGGCATCGAGAAGTGCGACACCCAAGCCTACTACAACGCAATCTATGCGTTCCTGAAGACGAATGGCGCGACGCTGCCATAACAGGCAGCCATCCGTTTAGCCGATAGGCCGCAAGGCCCGGCCCTCCCGGGAACGGGAGGGCCGTTATCATGGAAAGCCGCCGGCCGGGGGGCCCGGCACAGGCGGCCCGGGAGCGGGTGAAAAAATCCTCGCGGCCGGTGTTTTAATCACTTACCGGTTGGGTAAGAATTTGGTACGAAGCGCGTCACCACCGGGGAAATTTGTGTGCAACGCATCCCGGACCCCGGAGGACGCACGGGGGAGCCCCGCGGAGGGCCGCGGGCGGCAGTCCCCGGGAGGCGCGGACCAGGCGGCCACCTTGCGCCGCGATGCGCCGCGCCATCCCGACACCATACGCGATAT
The DNA here is from genome assembly GCA_035463055.1 of Candidatus Limnocylindria bacterium. Classification (GTDB taxonomy): domain Bacteria; phylum Bacillota; class Clostridia; order Christensenellales; family Aristaeellaceae; genus UBA6115. The sequence continues at coordinate 184 of DATHTQ010000193.1, read as the reverse complement.
CAAGCCTCGGAACCCATCCCCCGCACCATTCAACATTGCAGGAGGACCCCATGCGGAAAATCGTCTCGCTCGCCCTGGCCCTTGCCCTGGCGCTGTCCCTGTCCGCCGCGCTCGCGGCTGACCCGGTCGACATCACCACCTCCATCACGCCCAACCTGCCCAGCGTCATCCAGGGGCAGACCCT
>DATHTQ010000192.1:0-7695 GCA_035463055.1 Candidatus Limnocylindria bacterium | reverse complement strand
GGCGAACAGGCCCACCTGGAAGAACGCGCCGAACAGCGTCAGCAGCAGGCTCACTTCGCGCCTCCCTTCCTTCGGGCGAGGACGGCCCGCAGCAGCCCCAGCATCGCGCACACGAACAAGACCAGCACGATGGGCGCCTTGAGGAAGTACACGGCGATGAAGGCCGCCGCTGCGATGGCGGCGGAGGGGACCCCGCCCTTTTTGATGACGGTGGCGCCCATGGACCACACCGCGTCGGCGATGACGGCAGCGACGCCCGCGCGCATGGCGGCCAGCAGCGCGGCGAGCCACCGGTTGGCGCGGAACGCGTCGTAGAACACCGCGATGAGGGACAGGATGACCAGCGGCGGCACCGCGGTGCCCGCGACGGCCGCCAGCGCGCCCGGCAGGCCCAGCAGCCGGTGCCCCAGCAGGATGGACGTATTGACCGCGATGGGCCCTGGCGCGGACTGCCCGATGGCGATCATGTCCAGCATCTCCTCGTCGCCGACCCACCCCAGTTCCGACGCGAAGCGCTTTCGCATGAGCGGCACGATGACGTAGCCCCCGCCGAACGTCATCGCGCTGATGCGCAGCACCGACGTGAACAGCACCCCCAGGCTCGGTTTCCCTTCCTTCATCGCGCGCCCCCTTTTATCAGCACGGGAATGCTAAGAAATCCCGCACCGCCTGTCAAGGGAACCCGGCGTATGGTATGATGTGCGGGCAATATATGAAATTTTTCGGAGGGCGGATGCAGGCTTTTTACAGCGCGGTTTTCGCGGGGGCGTTGACGGGCCTCGGGGGCGGGGCGTACCTTGGCGCGGGCAGCCGGGAGGCGGGCGGCCTGCTGTTCTCCATCGGGATGTTCGCGGCGCTCGCGCTGGGCCTCCCGCTCTATACCGGCCGCTGCGCGGGCAACATCTGCCGGCACCCCGCGGACTGGCGGCCGCTGGTCCCGATGGCGCTGGGCAACCTGCTGGGCGCGGTGCTGACGGGCCTCGTCTTCGGCATGAGCGTTCCCTCCGGCGTGGAGGCGCTGCGCGACCTCAAGCTCACCCAGCCCTTCCTCGCCACCCTCGCGCGAGGCACGTTCTGCGGCATGGTCATCTTCAGCGGCGCCGAGGCCTGGAAGCGGCTGGAGCACGGCAAGCCCGTCGGCGTGCTGCTGGGGGTGACCGCCTTCGTCGTGGGGGGCTATGAGAACTCGTTCGCCGACGCGTTCTATTTCGCCGCGGCGGTTGGGCAGAGCGGCCAGTTCCACGCGGGCGCCATCCCCTTCGTGCTGGCCGCGCTCATCGGCAACACCCTGGGCGCGGTCCTGCTCTACCTCGCGCTGCCGGAGAAGGTGTTCCAGGCAGGGAGCCGCGCCGCATAACCGCGCCAAGTACCCGCACACGGGCGGCAAGCGAAAAGCCCGGTTTCCCGGGCTTTTTTGCTTGTCGGACGCGGCGCCCCGCGCGTCACGCCGCCGGGCCGCCCTCCTCGAACGCGACGTCCAGGCGGATGTCCGCCACCTTCGATAATGTCTCGTGCACCGAGCAGTACTACGCGGCGAGCTCCGCCGCGCGCCGAAAGCCTTTCTCATCCTTCGCGCCGATGATCGTGAACGTCAGCCACGCGTCCTTCAGCGTCGTGGGGACCTCGTCGCGCTTGACGCCCCGCACGTCCACGCGCGCGCTGTCGTACTCCAGCCGCATCTTCGCGGCGATGCCCAGGAACGTCGAGTAAAAGCACGACCCGAGCGCGCCCAGCAGCAGCTCGTAGGGCCGCAGCCCCCCGCCCTGGCCTACCGGGACCTCTGCGCTGCCGCCGCGGAGGACGCCCGCAAACCCCTGCCCGAACTCGAGCCGGACGGCCGCCTCATCCATTCCCGTCCTCCCGCACGCGCGCGAAATACGCCGCGCACGCGCCCTCGGGCTTGACGGCGCGGGTCGCGTAGAAGCACGGCAGGTTGTACTTGCTGATGTTGCCCTCGTCGTTGGTGTCCTCGAACACGTGGGTGAGGATGAACCCGGCGGCGAGCTGCCCGCCGATCTGCTCCTGGATGGCGTGCGAGAACTGCACGCTCTCGTTGGGGTCCAGGGTGACGCCCGCCTCCGCGGCGTCCCTGAGCTGGTCCACCGGCAGGCGGTGGGCGAGCTTTTCCTCGTTGTCGTCGAAGGCGTAGTTGACGCCGCTGTCCAGCCCCGCCAGCAGCACGCCGCCGGGCTTCAGGACCCTGTGGCACTCGCGCCACACGTGCAGCACGTCGCGGATGTAGCAGTTGGAGACCGGGTGGAAGACGAGGTCGAACTCGCCGTCCGAAAAGGGCAGCGGGCGCGTCATGTCCGCGCGGACGATGCGGATGTCATAGCCCTCGCGCGCCGCGACCATGCGCTCGCTCTCCAGGTGCTTCAGCGAGATGTCCAGCACCGTGCACTGGGCCCCCAGCGCCGCGAAGACGGGCATCTGCTGCCCGCCGCCGCTGGCGAGGCCCAGTACCTTCTTCCCCTTCAAATCGCCGAACCACGCGTGGGGCACCGGGATGTTGGGCGTGAGCACGACGTCCCACTCCCCCGCCTTCGCCCTGGCGAACGTCTCCGGGGAGACGGGCACGCCCCACACCCAGCCTTCCTCCACCCAGGCGTCCACCGCCCGGGCGTTCTGCGCCTGGTAGCCGGAAAACTCCGCGTCGCTCATCTGACCGCCTCCATCGCTTCCTGCCTGCTCCATGGTACGGCGCCCCCCGGCCCGCTGCGGCGCAGGTCGATGAGCCGCTGGTTCCGGCTGCCCCTAAAGTCCAGGTCCAGCGAGCGCTCCGCCTGCACGAACGGCCCGTCCACGAGCACGTCGCACACTTTCAGCAATTCCCGCGCCGCCGGGTCCGGGCTTTGCAGCAGCTCCTCGTAGGTGGAGCCCGAATAGATCCAGACGTTCAGGCCCAGGCCCTTCGCGCCCCTGGCGATGTCCAGGCACGCCGCGGCCTGGAAGAACGGCTCGCCCCCGGTCAGCGTGACGCCGTCCAGCAGCGGGTTCCCCGCCGCCATGCGCACGATGTCCGCGGTGTCGTACACCGTGCCGCCCGCCGGGTCGTGGCTGCCCGGGTTGTGGCACCCGGCGCAGCGGTGCGGGCACCCCTGGGTGAACACCGAGAACCTGAGGCCCGGGCCGTCCACGATGCTGTCCTGCGCGAGGCCGAAGATGCGGATGTCCATTTTAGCCCTCCCTCAGCAGCGCGCGGGGGCGAAGGGCTGCGGCTGCGGGGCGGGCTGCAGCTCCGGGGCGAAGGAATGCTTGACGCGGCTGCGCTCCTCGGCCTTCTTGGCGTTGTTGAACCGCTCGGTCGTGCCGACCAGGTACCCCGTGATGCGGCGGATGCGCTCGAACTTGTGGTCCTCCTCGGCGCGGCCGCAGTGCGGGCAGTTGTCGCCGATGATGCCGTTGTAGCCGCACACCGGGTCCCGGTCGACGGGATGGTTGATGGAGCCGTATCCCACCCCGGTGTCGTGCATGAAGCGCACGATCTTCTCGAACGCCTCGAGGTTGCGCGTCGGGTCGCCGTCCATCTCGACGTAGGTGATGTGGCCCGCGTTGGTCAGCGCGTGGTAGGGCGCCTCCAGCGTGATCTTGCGGAACGCGTTGATGGGGAAGTGGACGGGGATGTGGAACGAGTTGGTGTAGTACTCGCGGTCCGTGATGCCGGGGATGGAGCCGTACTTCTCGCGGTCCAGGCGCACGAACCGGCCGGACAGCCCCTCGGCGGGCGTCGCGATGAGCGTGTAGTTCAAATGGGTCTCGGCGGCCTTGCGGTCGCAGAAGTCGCGCATGTACGCGACGATCTTCAGGCCCAGCGCCTGGCTGGCTTCACTTTCGCCGTGGTGCTTGCCGGTCAGCGCGACCAGCGCCTCCGCCAGGCCGATGAAGCCCGTCGTCAGCGTGCCGTGCTTCAGCACCTCGCGCACCTCGTCGTCCCACTTGAGGTTCTCGCTGCCCATCCAGACGTGCTGGCCCATGAGGAACGGGAAGTTGTAGACCTTCTTGCGCGCGATGATCTCGAACCGCTCGTTGAGCTGGTCGTAAATGAGCTCCAGCTTCCGCTCCAGCTCCTCAAAGAACCACTCCACATTCCCCCTGGCCTCGATGGCGATGCGCGGCAGGTTGACCGACGTGAAGGACAGGTTGCCGCGCCGGGGCGCCACCTGCGCCTCGCCGTCCCAGGCGTTGGCCAGCACCCGCGTGCGGCACCCCATGTAGGCCACTTCCGTTTCCGGCTTGCCGGGCTGGTAGAACTTGAGGTTGTAGGGCGCGTCCAGGAACGAGAAGTTGGGGAACAGCCGCTTGGCCGAAACGCGGATGGCGAGGCGGAACAGGTCGTAGTTCGGGTCGCCGGGGTTGTAGTTGACGCCTTCCTTGACCCGGAAGATCTGGATGGGGAATATGGGCGTCTCGCCGCGGCCCAGGCCCGCCTCCGTCGCCAGGAGCAGCTGCTCCATGACCAGCCGGCCCTCCGGGCTGACGTCCGTGCCGTAGTTGATGGACGAGAACGGCACCTGCGCGCCGGCGCGGCTGTTCATCGTGTTGAGGTTGTGGACCAGCGCCTCCATCGCCTGGAAGGTGGCCTTGGCGGTCTCCCGCAGGGTGAACCTGCGGCAGTCCGCGATGAGCTTGTCCGCCTCGGCCTCGCCCATGTGCTCCAGGAGAAGGCCCTTCAGCGCGGCGGAGAACGCAGGGTCCTCCTCCATCGCGGGGACCAGGCCCGTGCCCCTCTGGACGTCCGCCAGCATGCGCCGCGCCTCGGCGTCGCCGTCTGCCAGGCCGAACTCCGCCTCCAGCAGGCGCGCGACGTTGTCGCGGAAGCGCTTGCGGAAGGTCTTGCGCACGCCGGGGGCCATGCCGTAGTCGAAGCTCACGATGCTCTGCCCGCCGTGCTGGTCGTTCTGGTTCGCCTGGATGGCGATGCACGCGAGCGCGGAATAGGAATAGATGTCGTTGGGCTCGCGCAGCACGCCGTGCCCGGTGGAGAAGCCGCCCTCGAACAGCCGCTGCAGGTCGATCTGGCAGCAGGTCGTGGTCAGCGTCAGGAAATCGAGGTCGTGGATGTGGATGTCGCCCTCGCGGTGCGCGGCGGCGTGCCTGGGGTTGAGGACGTACATGTCGTAGAACTGCTTGGCGCCCTCGCTGCCGAACTTGAGCATCGAGCCCATGGCGCTGTCGCCGTTGATGTTGGCGTTCTCGCGCTTGATGTCGGAGTCCGCCGCGCTGGTGAAGGTGATGTCCTCGTACGTCTTCATGAGGCGCGAGCTCATCTCGCGCACGCGGCTGCGCTCCGCGCGGTAGAGGATGTACGCCTTGGCCGTACGCGCGTACCCCCGCTCGATGAGGACGCGCTCGACCACGTCCTGCACCTGCTCAACCGACGGGCTCTCGGGGACGCCCTCGCCCTCCAGCTCGCGCACGACCTGGGCGCACAGCTCCCGCGCCTCCAGGTCCCCCTCCAGGCTCTCGCTGGCCGCCAGGGCCTTGCGCAGCGCGCCCTCTATTTTCTGCGGGTCGAACGGCACCTGCCGCCCGTCGCGCTTGACGATCGTGGAAATCATGACGAAGCCTCCCATGCTGTTGACATTATCGAAAGTGCGCCCGATTATATGCCCGGGGCCCGGCGGTGTCAAGCGAAAAACATACCAATTCTTGTACCTAATTGAAAACAAGACACTACATGTAGTATATACACCAAAACCGGCCATTTAGTCGGGCAGGGCGGCGGCGCGGTTGAAAAAACACCGGGCCGATGCTATACTGCGCAGGCCGCCCGCCCCGGCGGGCACGAATATCGACACGCAAGGAGGGCGCCCGTGACTGCCGCCGCCAGAAAAAAACCGAGGAACAACCTGTTCGCGAGGGTGCTCAGCATCTTCCTGGCGCTGCTGATCGTCGCGGGCTCGCTCGCCGCGCTGGTCGAGCTGCTGTAGGCCAACGCCGCACGACGCTGGAGGGATGAAGATGGAACTCAAGGGAAGCCAGACGGAAAAGAACCTGTGGGAGGCGTTCGCCGGCGAGAGCATGGCGCGCAACAAGTACGACTACTTCGCCAAGGCCGCCAAGAAGGAAGGCTACGAGCAGATCGCCGGCATCTTCCTGGAGACCTCCGACAACGAGCGCGTCCACGCCAAGCAGTGGCTGCGCGCGCTGGGCGGGTTCGAGGAGGGCGGCACCCCGGGCGACACCCGCAAGAACCTCCAGCACGCCGCCGAGGGCGAGCATTACGAGTGGACCGAGATGTACAAGGGCTTCGCCGAGACCGCCCGCAAGGAGGGCTTCAAGGAGCTGGCCCTGCAGTTCGAGAACGTCGCCAAGGTCGAGAAGGAGCACGAGGCGCGCTACAACCGCCTCGCCCAGCGCCTGGACGAGGCCAACGTATGGAGCGAGGGCGCCCCGGTGCGCTGGGTGTGCCGCAACTGCGGCTTCATCATCGAGAGCGTGCAGCCCCCCAAGATCTGCCCCGCGTGCAAGCACCCGCAGAACTACTTCCAGCGCGAGGCGGCGAACTACTGACCCACGCTGGCTTGTTCAAAAAAAGGCCCTCGGGCCTTTTTTGTTTGGAGGCATCGCTGCGGATGGTTCAGAGGGCGGCGAAAACGCTCCCCTCCTCACCCGTGCCGGCCGCCGTGCGGCGCGCGCACCCAGTCCAAATTGCCGACCGCCCATCCGGCCACCTCGCTGAGCGACGGGTGGATGACCATGGACCGGCCCACCGTGGCGAAGGAGCCGCCCGGGCACGTGTGCGGGGACTGCAGGCGCGGCGCGTCGTCCTCCGGCGGCTTGGCCTGGCAGCGGTACCCGGCGTTCATCAGGTAGACGAACGACTGGATCAGCACGTCCGCCTGCGGCCCGATGATGTGGACGCCGAGGATCCTCATGTCCTCGCCCGCGACCAGCTTGACGAACCCGTCGTCCGCGCCTCCGTCCTCATAGCCCATCGCGAACCCCTTGGCGACGGAGGAATAGTGCTTCGTCCCCACCAGCAGGTGATCGTTCGTCCGCGCGGCTTCCCGCTGGGTCAGCCCCACGTGCGCGATTGGCGGCCAGGTGAAGATCGCCCAGGGGACCGCGTCATACCTTGCCTCCTGCTTTGGCGAATTGGGGTTGAACAGGTTGTGGGCGAGGATGCCGGCTTCGTAGTTCGCCTTGTGCCGGAACTGGTACTTGCCGTTGATGTCGCCCAGCGCCCAGATGTGCGGCTGCGAGGTCTCCAGGAACGCGTTGGTCCGGATCCAGCCCCGCTCGTCCGTCGCGATGCCGGCCAGGTCCGCCCGCAGCAGGTCGGCGTTGGAGCGGATGCCCGCGGCCACCAGGATCTGCCCGCACCGGATTTCGCGCACCTCGCCGGACGTTTCGTCCCGCACCTCCAGCACCTTGCGGCTGCCGTCCCTGCGCGCCGACAGCGCCCTGTGCCCCGTGTACACGCCGATGCCCAGGCGGCGGAAGTTGTCCGCCAGCATGTCGCTGACCGCCTCTTCCTCGTTGGCGACGAGGCGCGGCAGCATCTCCACGACGGAAACCTTCGTGCCGAACGCGGAAAAGATGTGCGCGAACTCCGCGCCGATGGCGCCGCCGCCGATGATGGCCAGGCTCTCCCAGGGCTCCTGCGGGAACCCCTCGCCGAAGAACCGCTCCGCGTCGACGTATCCGGCTTCCTCCAGTCCCCGGACAGGCGGGATGAACGACCTTCCCCCC
>DATHTQ010000191.1:0-11653 GCA_035463055.1 Candidatus Limnocylindria bacterium | reverse complement strand
GAAGGCGTCGGCTCGTACTGGCCGTTTGCCACCGGCCGCCGCGTCGATCAGGCCAACCTGCTGCTCGAACAGATCCTCGCGACCCCGAAGGTGCGCTACATCCTCTGCCCGAACCAGCACATCGGCGCCTGGCGAGTCGGGTTCATGCCGCAGTGGATCGCCCGCGAGTACCTCGCCCGCCGCGGCGGCGCCGGGTTCAGCCCGGAGCAGCTGCGCGCGTCCCGCTGCCCGCTGCTGGGCTACGCGCTGGCGGGCGTCAAGGTGGAGGGCATCCAGCTCCCGCGCGAACTGCTGGAAGTCCACCGCCAGCCCGAGGTGGGCGAGGAGGGCTTCGCGGCCGGCGCCGACATCCTCAACCGCTTCTTCCAGCGCGAGCTCGCCCTGTACGACGCCCCGGACCTCGACCCGCTGGGCAAGGCCATCGTCAAGTGCTGCATGGAGGGTGGGACGCTGGAGGACTACATCAAATTGATGCCGATGCGCATGTAGCGCAGGCGGCATCCGGCGAACCCAAGGCCCGCGAATGAACACGAAGCACGTCGTCGTCGTTCCCTACGACGAAGCCTGGCCCGCGGAGTTCGCGGGCATCCGCGGCGCGCTGGAAGCGGCGCTCGCCGGGTGCGGCTGCGGCGTCGAGCACGTGGGCAGCACGTCGGTCCCGGGCCTGTGCGCGAAACCCATCATTGACATCGATATCATCATCCCGGACGCCGCCTCCTTCCCCGCCGTCGCGGAAAGGCTGGCGGCGTCCGGCTATCGTTACGAGGGCGACCTGGGCATCCCGGGCCGGGAGGCGTTCCGGTACACGGGGACCCAACCCTTCATGAAGCACCACCTGTACATGTGCGTCCGGGGCTCCGCGGAACTCACGCGCCACATCGCCCTGCGCGACTGGCTGCGCGCGCACCCGGAGGACGCGGCCGAGTACGGCAGGGTCAAGCAGCGGGCGGCGAGGAACCACCCGTATGACGTGGACGCGTATATCGAGGAAAAGGGGCCGTTCATCCGGGGGATTTATGGGAAGTGCGGTCTTCCATAAAAAACGCAGGGTCCGTCCCCGCGTTTCGCGCCATACCGATTTTCGCCGACGGCTGGATATTTGGCCCGTTACGCCTGCTGTTTCCGCCCTGCCCTCGCGGGGGTCTGCTCAGGATCGAAGGAAACCCGCATCACCATGCCCATTCCGCGGGCCAGGCGGCGCAGCGTGCGCAGCGAAGGGTTGGCCGTGCCGCTCTCCAGCCTGCTGATGTCCCCCTGCGCGATGCCGGAACGCTCCGCCAGTTCCTTCTGGGTCAAACCGGCGCGCCTGCGCGCGTCCACCATGGCCTGGATGATGGCAAACTCGGGCTCCAGCGCTTCATATTCCGCCCGGAACTCCGGGTCCTTGAGCTGTTCGTTCAGGTAATCGCGGTACGCTTTCATCTTCTTTCCATCCTCGAGAGGTAATCGTTACGGCGTTTCATCGCCAGCTCCATTTCGCCGCGCGGCGTTTGCTGGGACTTCTTCACGAATCCGTTCGTCACTACGACGATCTTTCCTGCCTGGTAAAAGAACAGCGCGCGCGTGATGTCGGTGCCGACCTGGGCGCGAAGCTCATGGATGCCGTCCCGAAGCGGCCTTGCGTGCGGAAGGCCGAGCTCAGGGCCGTTTTCTTCCAGCAACCCCATGGCGCGCACCATCTTGGCACGCATCTTGATGTCCAATGAGGCAAGGAACTCCTCCACCGGCCTCCCGCCGTCCGCCGTCTCATAAAAGACCAGCCTGTACTTTCCGGCCATTCGCCCCGCGCTCCTTCAGTATCTAGAATATATCCCATATCGTCAACCAGAGACGAAAGCGATGTCCCAGTATCGCTACTCCCTCCCCTGCTCCCGCGCGATTTCCACCGCCACGTCCTTGATGCTGACCTTGCTGGAGAACGGCAGCAGCGCGATGACGGCGGTATAGCCGACAACGACCAGCCGGCCCGTCGTCAGCTCGTAGCCCAAGAACCATTCCAGGGCCAGGAGCCCGGCGGACACCAGGGGCATGACGCACCAGCAGAACACTTTCAGCATCAGGCTGCGCCTGCGCCTGAGCGTCTTGTTGTAGGTCTTGGCCGAGGCGCTGGCCCCGCTTATAACGCTCAGGTAATCGGGAAGGACGCGCAGGGCGTCGCCGTCCAGGGAGGGCGTCCCCTCGTCCAGGGATTTCTTGCGGTACACGTAGTCGGTCACGTCCAGCACGCGGAACCCGCCGCCGTCCTCCCCGGGGAACACCAGCATGCACAGCGCCGCGACGGGCAAATCCTCCGTCAGGGACCGCAGCGTGCTGACGCCCCGTGCCACGTTCCCCTTCTGGGCGTCGAGCTTGAGCTCGAAGATCGCGATGGGGAAGTCGCTCCCTCTTGGGATGACGGCCAGGTCGGCGACGATGCCCTGCGTGCCCCAGTTGCCGACGATGGCCTCCTCGGGGAAGCCCTTGTCCAGCAGCGCTTGCACGAACGCCTTCTTCGCCTGCTGCACCTTTTCGAACGCGCCGCCCGCCATGGCCCACCCCCGCCGCGCTTATATTCCATAAACCGCAAGGAGCATATGCCCGGGCGGGGTGCGTGTCAATGCCCGGCAGGCGCATTGCCGCACGGGTATCCTCTTACGGAATGACTGCGAAGCGGAAGGGGAAACCGATGAAAAGGAACGCTGCGGTTGCCGTGGCGCTGTGCCTGGCGCTGGCGCTGGCGGGCGTGTCCGCCCGGGCGCAGGATACCTCGCAGGCCGGCGGCACCGTGCCAATCCCGAAGGAATACTTCCAAAGGGCGCAGCGGCGGGGCAGCATCGTGCGCATCGAGTACGACAGCGTGGACTACGCGGGCAGGGGGCAGCCGATCGTCAAGCCCGCCTATGTGTACCTGCCCTACGGCTACGACGAGGCAGATGCCGGGACCCGCTACGACGTCCTGTACCTGATGCACGGCCAGAACGGCACGGCGGAGGACACGTTCCGCGTCAACGACCGCGCGCTGCCGAACATCCTGGACAACATGATAATGAGGGGCGACATCCGGCCCATCATCGTGGTCAGCCCCACCTTCGACGCGCGCAACCGCCCGCAGAACTTCTCCACCTCCTACCGCGAGCTCATGGAGTTCCACAGCGACCTGGCGAACCACCTCATCCCCGCGGTCGAGGGCCGCTTCCGCACCTACGCGGAGACGCTGGACCGGGCGGGCATCGCGGCGTCCCGGGACCACCGGGCGTTCGGCGGGTTCTCGCTGGGCGCGGTGACCACGTGGCAGCAGTTCGTCCACAACCTCGACCTGATACGATATTTCCTCGCCATGAGCGGTGACAGCTGGGTCCTGGAGCGCCGCGGGGGCCGGACCAAGCCCATGGAGACGGCGCGGTACCTCGCCGGGGTGGCGGAGGCGCACGGGCTGGAGTTCTTCATCTACGCGGCCACCGGCACCAGGGACACGCTGTTCGAGCAGGTGGACCGCCAGCTCAGGGCGATGCTCGGGATGCCGGACGTCTTCGGGCCGGGGCGCCTGGCCTATCACGTCAAGCCCGGCGGCAGGCACACGCACGAGGCCGCGCAGGAGTACATCTATAACGCGCTGCCGCTGTTCTTCGGCCCGTAAGGGGCCGGGAGCCTTTCCCGCGCGGGTATCCTCATGGTGACGTTCCCGGGCAGACCGCCCGGGAGGGAGGAGCGGGGCATGGTCATCATCGGCGACCGCATCAGCGCGTCCAACCCCCAGGCGCGGGAGGCGATGGAGCGGGGGGACCGCGAGGGAATCATGGCGCTCGCCCGCGCCCAGGAGCGCGCCGGGGCGACGCACCTGTACGTCAGCGCGGGCCTGTTCCACTTCGACGAGGCCGCGCGGATGCTGTGGCTCATGGACGCGGCGCAGGACGCGTCCCGCCTGCCGCTGTGCATCGACACGCCCAGCCCCCACGCGGTGGCCGCGGCGCTGCGCGCGCACCGGCACGGCAAGCCCATCCTCGCCGGGGTCACGCTGGACGAGAAGCGCCTGTCCGCCCTGGCCCCCATCATCCGGGACGCCAATTGCGCGGTCCTCGCCGCGTGCGCGAAGGAGATGCGCCAGCCCGCGGCCATGGGGGGCAAGCCCCTGCCGGCGGGCGCGGACGAGCGCGTGCACATCGCGCGGGAACTGGTGTCGGACCTCGCCTCCCTGGGCGTGGCGCGGGAGGACGTCATCCTCGACCCCGCCTCGCCCCTGGGCGAGGGCCCCCGCGCCTTCCCCGAGGCGCTGGAGACCATCCGCCGCCTGCGCGCGGAGTTCCCCACGCATCGCATCCTCTTCAGCCCGTCCCGCCTGACCGCCAACATGGAGCACGGCGCGCGCCTGGAGCGCGCGGCGCTGGCGATGGCGGTGGAGGCCGGGGCACGGGCGGTGATGCTCGACCCGCTGGACACGGAGCTCATGGAGACCCTGCGCGCGGCCCGGGCGCTCGTGGAGCCCGGCGCGGGCGCCGGGGCGCTGGACGGGCCGGCGGCCCTGGCATAAAAATAATCCCGCCGCTTGGACGCCGCGCGGTTTGCGCGGCGTTTTGCCATGCTGTATCATGTGCGCGAAAAAGATACGGGAAAGGGGTCGGCGATATGCCCCGGAAAATCACGTTCATCGGCGCGGGCTCGCTGGAGTTCACGCGCGGCCTGGTCCGCGACATCCTCACGTTCCCCGCGCTGCGCGACGCGCGCATCTGCCTGATGGACGTGGACGAGAAGCGGCTGGAGTACGCCCGGCGCGGGGCGGAGAAGATCGTCCGGGCGGGCGGGTACCCCGCCACCGTCAGCGCGACGCTGCGGCTGGAGGAGGCGCTGGAGGGCTCCGACGGCATCCTCATCACCATCCTGCAGGGCGGGCTGGACGTGTGGCGCCACGACATCGAGATACCCAAGCGCTTCGGCGTGGACACCTGCGTGGGCGACACCAGGGGCCCCTCCGGCGTGTTCCGGTTCCTGCGCACCGCCCCGGAGATGCTGCGCATCTGCCGCCTGGCCGAGAGCCTGTGCCCCGGCGCCCTCATCCTCAACTACACCAACCCGATGGCGATGCTCTGCCGCGTGATGCAGTCCGAGACGAAGATGCAGGTCACGGGCCTGTGCCACTCGGTGCAGGGCACCGCGGCGATGCTCGCGCGGTTCATCGGCGCGCCGATGGAGGAAATCACCTACACCTGCGCCGGCATCAACCACCAGGCCTACTTCCTGGAGTACAAGAGGAACGGCGAGGACGCCTACCCCGCGCTGCGCGCGGCGGTGGAGCGGCCGGAGGTCTATGGCGAAGAGCCGGTGCGCAGCGAGCTGTTCCGCGCGCTGGGCTACTACTGCACCGAGTCCAGCGGCCACGTCAGCGAATACACGTACTGGTTCCGCAAGAGGCCGGACCTCATCGAAAAGTACTGCACGCACGGCACCGGGTGGAACCCGGGCGCGTACGCCTACATCCTGCACGAGTACGAGCGCCGCGCGGGCGCGTGGGAGGGGGAGTACCTGCAGTGGCTGGACGCGCCGGAGACGAGCCTGAAGCGCGGGGGCGAGTACGCCTCCAGCATCTTCAACGCGGTCTTCGGCGACCATACGCCCTTCTTCTTCAACGGCAACCTGCCCAACCGTGCCATCCTGCGCGATTTGCCCGAGGGCTGCTGCGTAGAGGTGCCCGCGGTGGCGTCCAGGGAGGGCGTGCGCGCGCTCGTTACCCCGCAATTGCCGCCGCAGCTCGCGCTGCTGGTCGGCACGCTCGCCCGCTGCGAGGAGCTGGCGGCCGAGGGCTTCCTGGAAGGGAACCCGGAGAAGATCTACCATTCCGTCCTGTTCGACCCGCTGACCAGCGCGGTGCTGGGCACGCAGGAGATACGGGACATGGTGAACGCGATGCTGGAAAGGAACCGGGACTACCTGGGCGGCTTCGCGCGGCTGACGGTATGAGGCGCTGCCCGCGGAACATGAAAAAAACGGCGCGGGCGGCGCGGATGGCCGGATTTTCTCCGCGCGGCGCATTGCGCCCGGCGGGCGGGCCGGGTATAATCCACCCATTCATGGGGCAAGGGCGCTGATGAAGGGTTGGCGCACCGGCCCCTTTGTTGTGGAGGAGGGTTCTATGGCCATTTCCAGGGAGGACGTCATCCGCCGGGTCCGCGAAGAGGACATCCACTTCATCCGCCTGCAGTTCACCGACATCTTCGGCCAGATGAAGAACGTGGCCGTGACCGCCTCCCAGATCGAGCGCGCGATGGACAACGAGATCACCATCGACGGCAGCTCCATCGAGGGGTTCCTGCGCATCCAGGAAAGCGACATGCGCCTGTTCCCCGATCCCGACACGTTCGCCATCCTCCCCTGGGAGGCCGCCCGGGACCGCGAGGCGCGGCTCATCTGCGACGTGCACACGCCCGACGGCAAGCCCTTCGAGGGCGACCCGCGCTACGTGCTCAAGCGGATGCTCAAGAAGGCCGAGGCGATGGGGTTCTCGTTCAACGTGGGGCCGGAGTGCGAGTTCTTCCTCTTCGAGACCGACGAGCGCGGCAAGCCCACGACCACGACCGCCGACGACGCGGACTACTTCGACCTGGCCCCCATCGACCGGGGCGAGGGCGTGCGGCGCGACGTCGTGCTGGCGCTGGAGCAGATGGGCTTCGAGATCGAGGCGTCCCACCACGAGGCGGCGCGCGGGCAGCACGAGATCGACTTCAAGTACGCCGACGCCCTTCGCACCGCGGACAACATCATGTCCTTCAAGCTGGCCGTCAAGACGATGGCCGTGCGCGGCGGCCTGTACGCGACGTTCATGCCCAAGCCCGTGTACGGCATCAACGGCTCCGGCATGCACACCAACATGTCGCTGTGCCGCGACGGCGGGACCAACGCCTTCTTCGACCCGAACGGCCCCAAGCAGCTCTCGAAGGAAGCGCACGCGTTCATCGCGGGGCTCCTCGCGCACGTGCGGGGCATGGCGGCGGTCACCAACCCGCTGGTCAACTCCTACAAGCGCCTGGTGCCGGGGTTCGAGGCGCCGTGCTACCTCGCGTGGTCGTCGGTCAACCGCAGCGTGCTCATCCGCGTGCCCGCGGCCAGGGGAAAGGGCACCCGGCTGGAGCTGCGCAGCCCCGACCCGTCCTGCAACCCCTACCTCGCGATGGCGCTGTGCCTCGCCGCCGGCCTGGACGGCATCGAGCGCGGCCTGACCCCGCCGGCGGAGACGCCGGAGAACATCTACGCGATGGACGCGCAGACGCGCGCAAGCAAGGGCATCCTGAGCCTGCCCGGGTCGCTCAGGGAGGCGCTGGACGCGCTCAAGGAAGACGAGCTCATGATGCGGACCCTGGGCGAGCCGCTGGCGACCCGCTACATCGAGGGCAAGGAGCGCGAATGGGACGAGTACCGCACGCAGGTCACGGACTGGGAGATCAACCGCTACCTCAACGTGTTCTGATGCACGGATGAGGCACCGCGGATGCGGCTGACCGTCCTGCTGGCCTTCGCCGACGCGCGGGCCAGGGAAGCCATCGCCCGGGCGCTCACGCGCTCGGGCGTCGCGGTGTCCGGAGCGTTCGGCGACGGGGCGTCGCTTCTGCGCGCGGCGCGCAAGCTGGGCCCCTGCCTGGCGCTGACCGGCACGCGCCTGCCGGACATGACCCCCCAGGAGCTGCAGGCCGCGCTGGAGGGGCGCGCGGCGCTGCGCGTGCTGTGCCGCGCCGGGGACGCCGGGGATGGCGGCGGCGTGCGCCGGGAGGCCATGCCCGCGACCGGGCCGGAACTGGCGGCCCTGGTGCGCGGGATGCTTTTGGAGGAAGAGGAGCGCCTGCGCGAGGGCGCCCGGCGGGGCGAAACCGACGAGCGCCTGGTGGTATTGGCCAAGGAAGCGATGCAGCGCCGCATGGGCTGCACCGAGGACGAGGCGCACCGGGCGCTGCAGCGCATGAGCATGGCGAAGGGCCTGCGCATGGCCGAGGCGGCCCGGCGCGTGCTGGAAGACGAAAAGACAACCTGAGTGCAGCGCGCGCCGGCGCGCGGAAGGCGGAGTATGGCAAAATATGTCTTTGTAACCGGGGGCGTGGTATCATCCCTTGGCAAGGGGATCACCGCGGCGTCGCTGGGGCGGCTGATGAAGTGCCGGGGCCTGTCGGTGAGCATGCAGAAGCTCGACCCCTACCTCAACGTGGACCCGGGC
Source organism: Candidatus Limnocylindria bacterium (assembly GCA_035463055.1). GTDB lineage: Bacteria > Bacillota > Clostridia > Christensenellales > Aristaeellaceae > UBA6115. The sequence continues at coordinate 3,480 of DATHTQ010000191.1, read as the reverse complement.
ACGATGAACCCCTACCAGCACGGCGAGGTGTTCGTGACCGGGGACGGCGCGGAGACCGACCTCGACCTGGGGCACTACGAGCGGTTCACCGACGTGGACCTCAAGAAGAGCGCCAGCGTGACCAGCGGGCGGGTGTTCAGCAACGTCATCCAGGCGGAGCGCAGGGGCGACTACCTGGGCGCGACGGTGCAGATCATCCCCCACGTGACCGACGAGATCAAGCGCCAGATCCGCGGCGCGGCCCAGGAGAGCGGCGCGCAGGTCGCCATCGTGGAGATCGGCGGCACGGTGGGCGACATCGAGGGGCAGCCGTTCCTGGAGGCCGTGCGCCAGATGCGCTACGAGGAGGGGCCGGGCAACACCCTGCTCATCCACGTGACGCTCATCCCCTACCTGCGCATGTCGGGCGAGCTCAAGACCAAGCCGACCCAGCACTCCGTGCGCGAGCTGGGGAGCCTCGGCCTCACCCCGGACATCCTCGTCTGCCGCAGCGAGCAGCCCATCCCCGCGGACGCGCGCGCCAAGATCGCGATGTTCTGCAACATGCCGCCGGGCCGGGTGTTCCAGAACCTCGACGCCGAGACGCTGTACGAGATCCCGCTGCTGCTGCGCCGCGAAGGCCTGGACGAGACCGCCTGCGCGCTGCTGGGGTTCCCCGGCATGTTCTGCGACCTGTCTGTCTGGGGCGAGATGGTGCGCCGGGAAAAGGCGTGCGGCGACAAGGTCACCGTCGCGCTGGTGGGCAAGTACGTCCACCTCAAGGACGCCTACCTCAGCGTGGCCGAGGCGCTGCGCCACGCGGGCATCGCGCTGACGCGCACGGTGGACATCCGCTGGATCGACGCGACGGACCTCACGGAGCAGACCGTCGCCCACGCCTTGGAGGGCGTGCACGGCCTCGTGGTGCCCGGCGGGTTCGGAGAACGCGGCCTGATGGGCAAGCGGCTGGCCATCCGCCACGCGCGGGAGAACGGCATCCCCTTCCTGGGGCTGTGCCTGGGCATGCAGATGGCGGTCATCGAGTTCGCGCGGAATGTGCTTGGCCTGAAGGACGCCGACACCACCGAGATCGCCCCCGGCACCCCGGACCCGGTCATCAGCCTGCTGATCGAGCAGAACCTGCAGGCGCTGGGCGGCACGATGCGCCTGGGCTCCTACCGTTGCGCGCTGGCTTCCGGGTCGCTGGCGAGGCAGGCCTACGGCGAGGAGGAGGTCCTGGAGCGCCACCGGCACCGGTACGAGTTCAACAACGCCTACCGCGCGGCGATGGAGGAGAGGGCCATGCGCTTCTCCGGCGTGAACCCGGAACGCAACCTCGCCGAGATCGTCGAACTGCCGGACCACCCGTTCTTCGTGGGCGTGCAGTTCCACCCGGAGTTCAAGAGCCGGCCCGACCGGCCCCACCCGCTGTTCCGCGCATTCCTCGAGGCGGCGGCCCGGCGGGCCCCCTGACGGCCCCATCACACATCATCGGAGGGACCATGTGCGGAATCATCGGCTACGCGGGCCCGCGCCAGGCGGCGCCTATTTTGCTGGAAGGGCTCAGGAAGCTCGAGTACCGGGGGTATGACTCCGCGGGCCTGGCGCTGCAGGGCGAAGGCACCATCCGCGTCGCCAAGACGCGCGGGCGGCTGCAGCAGCTCTCGGACATGACGGCGGGCGGCCGGGACGTGCCGGGCAGCGTCGGCATCGGCCACACGCGCTGGGCGACCCACGGCGAGCCGTCGGACCGCAACTCGCACCCCCACCTCTCCAGCAGCGGCAGGTTCGCGGTGGTCCACAACGGCATCATCGAGAACTACCGCCCCTTGAAGGAGATGCTCATACAGCACGGGTATTCGTTCCGGTCCGAGACCGACACCGAGGTCATCAGCAACCTCATCGAGTTCCTGGACAGGGGCGACCTCGCGCAGACCGTGCTGGAGGCGGCGCACCACCTGGAGGGCTCGTACGCGCTGGGCGTTCTCAGCGTGGACGAGCCGGGGCGCATCGTCGCCACCCGCAGGGACAGCCCGCTCATCGTGGGAAAAGGCGAGGGCGAGAACTACATCGTCTCGGACATCCCCGCCATCCTCTCCCTCACGCGCGACGTGTTCCTCATGCAGGACGGCGAGGTTGCCGTGATATCGCCCGAGGGCATCGGGTTCCTCGACTCCTTCGGCACGCCGCTGGACAAGGAGCCCTTCCGCGTGGACTGGGACGTGTCCGCCGCCGAGAAGGGCGGGTACGAGCACTTCATGATGAAGGAGATCATGGAGCAGCCCACCGCGCTGCGCGAGACCATCCGCCCGCGCGTCGCCGGGGGGCGCTACAGCCTGGACGGCATCACGCTGGACGCGGCGTGGCTCAACTCCCTGCGCATGGTGCACGTCGTCGCCTGCGGCTCGGCCTACCACGCGGGCAGGCTGGGCAAGGACCTCATCGAGGGGTGGCTGGGCATCCCGGTGGAGACGGACATCGCCTCGGAGTTCCGCTACCGCCGCCCCATCCTGGGCCGCGACCACCTGGTCGTCGTCGTGAGCCAGTCGGGCGAGACGGCGGACAGCGTGGCGGCGCTGCGCGAGGCGAAGGCCCAGGGCGCGAAGACCCTGGCCATCGTCAACGTGGTGGGCTCCACCATCGCGCGCGAGGCGGACCATACGCTGTACACCTGGGCGGGGCCGGAAATCGCGGTCGCGACCACCAAGGGCTATACGACGCAGGTGGCCGCGATGGTGCTGCTGGCGCTGTACATGGCGCAGGAGATGGGCAAGCTGCCCCAGGAGGAGCTGGACGCCGCGCGCGAGGCCCTGCTGCTCCTGCCCGACGCGGCGGAGGAGGCGCTGTCCGACCACACGCTGGTGCAGCGCATCGCATCGGAGTACTACGGCCAGGAGAACGTCTACTTCATCGGCCGCGGCGTGGACTACTCCATCTGCATGGAGGGGTCGCTGAAGCTCAAGGAGATCTCCTACATCCATTCCGAGGCCCAGCCCGCGGGCGAGCTCAAGCACGGCACCATCTCGCTCATCCAGCCGGGCACGCTGGTCATCGCGCTGTCCACCCAGCCGCGCCTGAAGGAAAAGACGCAGAGCAACATCCAGGAGGTCCGGGCCCGCGGCGCCGCCGTACTGGCCCTGTGCCTGGAGGGGGACGAGGACACCCGCCGCGCGGCGGACCACGTCATCACCGTGCCCCGCGTGCGGCCCGAGCTGCAGCCCATCCTCGCGGCGCTGCCGCTGCAGCTGCTGGCCTACTACGTCGCCGCCCTCAACGGCAACGACGTGGACAAGCCGAGGAACCTGGCGAAGTCGGTGACGGTGGAGTAAGGCGCAGGCGCGGGCCAGCGGTCCATTTGCACCCGCATCGCGAAACACGAGGGCCGGGGGGATGACCTCCGGCCCTTTCGCATACCGTCCGGCATGCATCCCCCGCCTCCGTCCGCGGCGCCGCCCGGCTTGCCGCTTCCGCCGGATTCCCCTATGATGCTTGCGTCCGTTC
>DATHTQ010000190.1:0-1879 GCA_035463055.1 Candidatus Limnocylindria bacterium | reverse complement strand
TAGAAAAGGCTTGTTCGGCATCAAAGAATAGATGGAACCACATACCGTAGGTATCGCGGCAGGCACCCAGGCATCCCGCGAACTGCTTGAATGATACCTTTCTTATCAGCCGCATTCTTTTCAGGAAACCGAGTTCCGGTGGAATCGATTTTCGCATAAAACAGAACCCCGCATGGCTCCAGACCACGCGAGGTTCCATTTATCTGTGGGATATCCATAAGTTCTCCACATCATCCCGGAAAGGCATTGGTGCCCGTTATGCCAGCCCTTCCGTGATTCCCTTGGCGATAAGCTCCACCGCAGCGTCCAGGATTTCCCTGCCCTTGTCCGCCGACGCGCCCTGCAAACTGCCCCAAGCGCCGGAGCGGCAGTATTCCCGGAACGTCCCGTAGGCCTGGAAGGGCCCCTGGCTGAACTGGTGCCTCGTCACGCGCCGCAGTCCCTCCATGGGCTCCTCGCCCGCGGGCAGCGGCGTGCCCTCCGGGATTTCGCCCAAGGCCATCAGCACGCTGGCCGCCATCTCGGACCCGTGCCCGCGGCCATGCTCCGTATCCGTAAGGAGGCCCGCGGCGCACTGCCCCGCGGCGCGCCACCAGTCCACCGCGAACACGCGCCGCCCCTCGCAGGCCAGCCTGCGGCACACCGCGTCGGCGGCACGGAGATTGAGCGAGTGGAACGCGAGGAACACGACGGCCTTCGCGCCGCCCCGCTCCAGGAAGGAGCGCGCCACCGCCTCGTACAGGCCCTCCAGCACCGCGCCCGGCACGTGCACCGTCCCCACCCACCCGGAAAGTTCCAGCGTGTCGCCGTAGGGGATGGCGGGCGCGTGGAGGCATCCGGTCCTCTGCGCGACGCGCGGGGCGACGCGGCCGGCGACGAGCCAGTCCGCGCCCAGCGGGCCGTGGTCCCCCAAAATTTCCTGGCTCGCCAGTGGCAGGAGGACGCCCGGGGCTTCGCGCACCCGGGCGGCGTACTCCGGGCCCGTCATGCGGCTGACGTCCAGCGCGTCCCTCACGGCGCCCTGTCCTTCACGCGCACGGGCTTGCCGGTATGGGCGGACTCCGTGATGGCCAGCACGACGTCCATCGACCGGCAGGCGTCCTGCAGCGTGCTCCTGACCGGCGCGTCCTGCAGGATGGCTTGGACCAGCTCGTTGATCTCGGCCTGGAACGGGTGGTGCGACACGCTGCCGCTGTCGGGCCCCGGCGCCTGGATGTGCGTCCATGCGTCCTGGCCGGGGAGCAGGTCCCGGGAGAACAGCCGCTCGTTGCGCACCGCCCCCTTGCTCCCCAGCACGTCGATGGTGAACGGGTAGGGAAAGGACACGCCGTCCAGCGACGCGGACAGCCGCCCCACGCTGCCGTTGCGGTACTTCACGGCGGCGGTCAGCGTCGTGTCGTAGTCGAAGTCGCCGCGCTGGCGCATGGCGTAGGCGGACACCTCCTCCACCTCGCCGTTGAGCCACCGGGCGAGGTCCGCCGCGTGGCAGCCGCCCGTGATCATCGCGCCCCCGGCGAACTCCTTCCTGCGGATCCACTCATAGCTGGCGAAGGACGGCTTGATGCCGTGCCAGTAGTCCGCCCCCAGGAAATACACGTCGCCCAGTGCGCCCTTCTCGATGAGGCTTCGGATGCACAGGGCGAGGGGGTTCCAGCGCATCAGGAAGCTGACGATGGTCTTGCCCTTCGCGCGCTTCGCCGCGTCGAACAGCGCGTCGGTTTCCTCCTGCGTGATGCCCGCGGGCTTTTCCAGCAGCAGGTGCCTGCCCGCGGATAGCGCCAGCAGCGCGTCGGGGGCGTGCAGGTAGTTGGGCATGCACTCGGACACCAGCTGCACCGCCGGGTCGTCCAGCATGTCCTCATAGCGGGCGTACGGCTTC
>DATHTQ010000189.1:0-4932 GCA_035463055.1 Candidatus Limnocylindria bacterium | reverse complement strand
CGCCACGACGCGGCCGCCGGGGCCGCTGCCCGCGAGCGCGCTGACGTCCACATTGCCCTTTTCCGCCAGCTTGCGGGCGAACGGGGAAACCTTGACGCGGCCGCCCGGGGCCGCCTTCGCGGCGGGCGCGGCGGCAGGCTCGGGGGCCTGCTCCGGCGCGGCGGGTTTGTCCGCCGCGGGCGCGGCCTGCGAAGGCGCGGCTCCCATTGCTTCGCCGGGTTCGCCGATGACGGCCAGGACCGCCTTGACCGGCAGGTCCACGCCCTCCTTCGCGACCAACTGGAGGACGGTCCCCTCCACCTCGCTGACCAGGTCGTTGGTCAGCTTGTCGGTGGCGATCTCGGCGAGGACGTCACCCTTCTTCACGGTGTCGCCCACCTTGACCAGCCACCTCTCCACGGCCCCCTCCTCCATGGTGAGGCCGTACTGCGGCATCAATACCTCTTTGCTCATTGCATTCCCCTCATACGTTCAGCTGCCTGCGCACGGCCGCCACGATGGTCGCCGGGCGGGGGAAGTTGGCGTCCTCCAGCGGCGGGCTGAAGGGGGATACGACGTTGAGGCCTGCGACGCGGCCGACCGGCGAATCCAGCTCGTCGAAGAGCGTCTCGTGGATCTGGGAGGAAATCTCCGCGCCCACGCCGGCGCGCAGCACGCCCTCCTCCACGGTCAGCACGTTGTGCGTCTTGCGGACCGACGCGTTGACGGTGTCCCAGTCCAGCGGCACCAGGGTGCGCAGGTCCACGACCTCGCAGGAGATGCCGTTCTCCTTCGCCAGGGTCTCGGCTGCCTCCAGGGCGAAGTGCACCTGGCGGGACCAGGTAAGGATGGTGATGTCCTTGCCCTCGCGCTTGACGTCCGCGCTGCCCAGGGGGATGGTATACTCCTCGTCCTCGGGCGGCATGTCGAACTTCTTGGCGTACAGCAGCTTGTGCTCCAGCACGACGACCGGGTCGCCGTCGCGGATGGCGCTCTTGATGAGCCCCTTCGCGTCGTAGGCGGTGGAGGGGCAAACGAGCTTCAGGCCCGGGATGTGCATGAACAGGGCCTCCAGGCACTGCGAGTGCTGGCCCGCGTTGCGCCGGCCCGCGCCCATGGGGGCGCGCAGCACCATCGGCACGCTGATCTGCCCGCCGGTCATGTACAGCATCTTCGCGGCCTGGTTCATCAGCGGGTCCAGGGAGACCGTGATGAAGTCGTTGTACATGAGCTCCACGATGGGGCGCATGCCGCGCATGGCCATGCCCACGGCCATGCCCATGAAGCCGGACTCGGAGATGGGCGTGTCGCGCACGCGGTCGGGGCCGAACTCCTCCATGAAGCCCCGTGTCAGGGCGAAGGTGCCGCCCATGACGCCGATATCCTCGCCGAGGACCAGGACGTTGGGATCCCGGCGCATTTCCTCCAGCATCCCCTCGCGGATGGCTGCGCTGACGCTGATGTTCCTGGTGCTCATCTCAGCACGCTCCTCTCGTTGTCCATGGTATAGACGTTCCTGGTGACCTCGGCGGGGTCGGGATACTCGGAGGCGTCGGCGAACGCGTACGCCTGCGCGATCTCCTGCGTGACCTCCTCCTCGACCGCCGTCACCTCGGCCTCCGGCACGCCGTGCCCCAGCATGTATTTACGGAAGTTGGGGATGGCCTCGTTGGCCAGCGCCTTCTGCATGTACTCCGCGGGGCGGTACCCGGCCTGGTCGCCGCAGTAGTGGCCCTCGTGGCGGTAGGTGACGCACTCGACCAGCGTGGGGCCCTCGCCGTTTCTGGCGCGCTCCACGGCTTCGCGCACGGCCTCGTACACCGCCAGCACGTCGTTGCCGTCCACGGTGACGCCCGGGATGTTGTAGGCGGCCGCGCGCTCGGAGATGTGCTCGTTGTTGGTCACGCGGGCGATGTCGGTGGACACGCCGTACTTGTTGTTCTCGCAGAGGTAGATGGCGGGCAGCTTCCACGCGGCGGCCATGTTGATGGACTCGTGGAACGTGCCCTGGTTGGCCGCGGCGTCGCCGAAGAAGCACAGCGTCACCGCGCCGTCCTTCCACACCTTGGAGGCATAGGCGGCCCCGGTCGCGATGGGCAGGCCCGCGCCGACGATGCCGTTGGCGCCCAGGATGCCCAGCGTCGCGTCCACGATGTGCATCGACCCGCCCTTGCCCCCGCAGTAGCCGGTCTTCTTGCCGAACAGCTCGGCCATCATCCGGTCGGTCCTCGCGCCCTTGGCGATGCACTGCCCGTGGCCGCGGTGGGTGCCGGTGATGTAATCCGTGTCCTTGAGGGCGGCGCACGCGCCGACCTCGGTGGCCTCCTGGCCGATGGCCAGGTGGATGTTGCCGGCGAGCATGCCCTTGGTGAAGCACTCCTTCGCCTGCTCCTCGAACTTGCGGATGCGCAGCATCCGGCGGTAGAGCCCCAGCAGGAACTCCTTCGTATATTCCTTCTGCATCTTTATCCTCCTCATTCCTTGGCGCCAGGCGCGAACAGGTACACGCCCAGGTCCTCGTGGTACCTGCGGCCCATGTTGATGCCCTCGATCTCCAGCAGCACGACGTCGATGGTGAACAGCGCCTTGTTGCCGTTGATCAGGTGGCCCACGTAGCCCTTGCCTTCGCTGTCGCCCAGCGAGACGTGCACGTGGAGCAGCACCTCGTTGTTCTCACCGTGGCTGAAGAACCCCGTCGCGCCGTACAGCTCGATGGGCCCGGTCAGCACGGTCGGCTCGCCGTAGCCGTAGGGGAACTTCTTGCCGGGGATCTCCGCCGGGGCGAAGAAGCGCGCCCCGTCCAGGCTGCCCATGCAGCTGAGGATGACGCCGTTTTTGATGTTGTGCTCCTCGCAGACCTTCTGCAGGCTCTCCAGGAACGGCTCGCCGACTTCCAGCCTGAACGCGTGGACCTTGCCCACGCTCCCGGTGACTACCTTTTCCATGGTCCCTCCCTATCCCTTCATGTCCGGTATCAGGAGCATCTTTCCGGGCGCGCCTTCCTTGAACGCGTCGAAGGCCTCCCGGTAGCGCTCCAGGGGGTAGCGCCCGCCGATGACGGGCGCGATATCAAACCGCGGGTCCTGCAGGATGCGGATGCAGTCCTCCCAGGTCTCGTACATCAGCCGCCCGGCGACGCCGGTGACGGTGATTTCCCTGTAGATCAGGTCCTCGGTCAGGTTGACGGGCACCTCACCCGCCGGCAGGCCCACCAGCACCAGCATGCCGCCGGGGCGGACGGACCGCAGCGCGCCGACGATGCCCCTGCCGCTGCCGGTGTAGTCGATGGCCGCGTCGCACCCCAGGCCGCGCGTCATCTCCTTCACCGCCTTGGGGACGTCCTCCCGCCTGGCGTTGAGGGTCACGTGCGCGCCCATCCGGCCGGCGACGTCCAGCTTCTCGTCGAAGATATCCGACGCGATGACCTTCTCCGCCCCGTGGACGAGGCACGCCCCGACGGCCATCAGCCCGATGGGGCCGCAGCCGTTGACCAGGACGGTCTTCCCCTTCACCTTCGCCAGGCCCACGCCGTGCACGCCCGCGCCCATGGGCTCGAGCATCGCCCCCATCTCGTCCGTGACGCCGTCCGGCAGCTTCACGCACACGTCGGCCCGCACGCTGGAATATTCGGCGAACCCGCCCGGGATGGTGACGCCGTAGATGTCCTGGCGGGGGCATATGTGCGGCATGCCCAGGCGGCACAGGTCGCAGTCATAGCAGGCGACGTGGGTCTCCACCGCGACGCGGTCTCCCGGCTTGATGTTGGTGACCTTGCTCCCCACCTCCACGACGGTGCCGCACACCTCGTGGCCGATGATGACGGGCGCCTTGACGCGCTTGCGGGACCACTCGTCCCAGGAGTCGATGTGCAGGTCGGTGCCGCAGACCGCCGCCGCATTGACCTTGAACAGCGCCTCATCCTCGCGGATGGTTGGATAGGGCAGGTCCGTGCGGAACGCGAGGCCCGGCCCCGCCTGCTCCTTGACGATACCTCTCATGGTTCTTTGCGCCATGGATCCTCCAATGCATTTTTACGGGGGGTCGGCGGGGTCACGGTTCGGACAGGTCGACGCCCATCTCCCGCTCGCGAACCTGCACGATGCCAGCCTGGTCCTGGTGAACGAGGCCGAGGCTTTCCATTTCCAGCATGTCCCGGTACACGCGCTCGCTCAGCGGCAGGGTCACGCCCAGCTCGGCGGCGGTGTCCATGGCGTTCGCAAGGTCCTTGAGGTGGACGGAGATGCGCGCCTGCGCGTCGAAGCGGTGCTCCAGCATCAAGGGGGCCTTCGCCTCCATGACCGCGCTGGCCGCGAAGCCGCCGCGCATGGCCTCGAACGCCCGGGCGGGGTCCAGCCCTGCCTTCTTTGCAAAGGCAAGCCCCTCCGCCAGCGCGCCCAGGTGGACGCCCACGACCATGTTGTTGACGATTTTCGTCAGCGCGCCGGAGCCGCCAGGCCCCATGTGGGTCACCCTGGCCCCCACCATTTGCATGTAGGGCAGCGCGATGGCGCCCGCGGCCTCGCCGCCTCCCCACATGACGGACAGCGTCCCCTCCCGCGCGCCCCATGTGCCCCCGCTGACCGGGGCGTCCACCAGGTGCACGCCGCGCAGGCGCCCGGCCTCCCCCGCCTCGCGGATGATGCGCGGGGCGGTGGACGAGAAGTCCACGGCGCAGGCGCCGGGCCTGAGCGCGGCCATGGCGAGGCGCAGCGTCTCCTCCACCAGGGCGTTGGTCGGGAGGCAGATGAAGGCGACGTCCGAGCGCTCCAGCACTTCCCGCTGGGACGACAAAAGGACAGCCCCATGTTCCACGAGGCTGTCGGCCTGGCGGGCGGCCACGTCGTACACGAACATGGTCTCGCCGCTTTTGCTCAGGATGTTGTGCGCCATGGGCAGCCCCATGGCGCCCAGGCCGATGAACCCAAGGATTTTCTTACGCGATTCCACGGCACT
>DATHTQ010000188.1:0-4980 GCA_035463055.1 Candidatus Limnocylindria bacterium | reverse complement strand
GAACACGTTGCCGGGCAGCGCGCCGAACGAGCCGAACGCGTCCGCGCTGAAGAGGATGCCTTCCGATTCCTCATAGGTGAGCATGACCTCGGGCCAATGCACCATCGGCGCGAAGTCAAAGCGCAGGGTGTGCGCGCCCAGCGGCAGGGTGTCGCCCTCCCTGACCTCCAGCGTCCGGTCCTCGAACGCGAAATCATAGAACTGGCGGATGAGCCCGAACGTCTTCGGGTTGCCGACGATGCGCATATCGGGAAACCTGCGGCACAGCTCCTCGATGTTGGCGCAGTGGTCCGGCTCCATGTGGTTGACCACCAGGTAATCGATGGGGCGGCCGCCGAGCACGTGCTCGAGGTTCTCCAGGAACGGGCGGGTCACGGACGCGTCCACCGTATCCAGCAGGGCGACTTTCTCGTCCAGGATCACGTAGGAGTTGTAGGCGACCCCGTCCGGGAGGGGGAACATATTCTCAAACAGGGCGAGCCGCCGGTCATTGGCGCCCACCCAGAAAACCGAAGGGGTAATCTGCCGGGTTGCGTGCATGATCTCTCATCCTTTCCGCAGTCCGCGCGCAAGCCCGCCGTCCGGCGTGCATTATGCGCACTCCCGCCATTATACCATTGGAGCCGGGAATACACAAAGAAAATCACATGAAAACTTACCGGAACAGCCCATCCTGTGCGGGTGTTCTGGCGTCGTTGGGGCTCCTGTGCGGCACTCCCTGCACTGCCCTGCGAGGTTGCGACGCCCGGTTACTTCCCCCCGTCTTCCTCCAGGATCCTGCGGCACTCCTCCATGGCCTCGCGCTCCTCCGAAGCAAGTTCCGGGTACTGCGGGTCCATCGCCTCCAGGGTGTCCCGCACGACCTGGCTGACGACCAGGCGGGTGAACCACTTGTCGTCCGCGGGGACGACGTACCACGGCGCCTCGGGCGCGGAGGTACTGCCAAGCATGAGCTCATAGGCTTGCTGGTATTCGTCCCAGTGCTGCCGCTCGTCAGTGTCGGTGCGGGAGAACTTCCAGTGCTTATCCGGCTCCGTGATGCGGGACAGCAGGCGGCCGCGCTGCTCGTCCTTCGATACGTGCAGGAAAAACTTGACCACGGCGGTGCCGTTCTCCACCAGGTACCGCTCGAAGTCGCGGATCTGCCGGTAGCGCCGCTCCCAGAAGTCGTCCGTCACAAGGTCCTGCGGGAACTGCGAGCGGCGGACCAGGTCATGCACCCGCGCTACCAGCACGTCCTCGTAGTGCGAGCGGTTGAACACGCCGATCTCCCCGCGCCGGGGAAGCGCCCGGGCGACGCGCCAAAGATATGTCTGGTCGTTCTCCTCCGCGGAAGGGGCCTTGAAGTTGACCACCTGGACGCCCTGGGGATTGATGCCGCTCATCACGTGGCGGATTACCCCGTCCTTGCCCGCGGCGTCCATCGCCTGCAGCACGACCAGCAGCGACCTGGTGTTCTCCGCGAACAGCCGCTCCTGCAGGTCGGCCATGCGCCTGACGTTGGCGGGCAGCAGCCGGCCCCGTATCTCGTCCTTGGACACCTGCCCCTCGCCGCCGGTCGGGAAGCGCTTCAGGTCCACCTTGCGCGGTTCCGCGATCCTGTACCGCTCTGTGTTCATGACCGTCCCTCCGGGTCAGGCCCGCGTGGGCGCGTCCCGGTCAGGCCAGTGCAGCAGGCGCGGCCCGATGGCTTCCCTCAGGCCCGACCTGTCCAGCGCGAGCGAAAGGAAGTGATAGAGGAACGGCGCCAGCAGCACGGCGATGGCCGCGTTGATGCTCGAGGTCACCGCGCGGGCGGGGACGACCGCGAACAGCAGGTGCGGCGTGAACGCCAGGGAGTAGAGGTTGGTCTTGATGAGGAACAGCGCGACGTACAGCAGGGCCCCCGCGATGGCCCCGATATAGGTGACAACCGCCCTGGGCGCCGTGTTGCGCCGGTCGTTGACGATAACGCCGCAGACGAGCGCCATCAGGCCCTTGTTGACGAACGTGACCAGCGCTTCCGCGACGGGCGGAACCGCCCCGCCGGACACGGGGTCCACGAACCCGTACACCAGGTCGAACAGGGCGCTGCCCAGGCCGGCCGCCAGCGCGCCCAGCGGCCCGCCGAACAGCATGCCGGAGAGCAGCGGCACCGCGTTGCCCAGGTGGACCCGCGACGTGCCAACGGGGATGCTGAGGAAGTTGGAAACGAACGCCGCCGCGGCCATGACGCCGATGAAGGCGGGGATGTAGGCGCTGCCCTTTCTGTTGGACATGCGAAGCCTCCTTGACAAGAAATCAGGATAAAGCCATCATAACCGCATCTGGCCTTCACTAAAGCGCCAGATTAGAACAATCTTTCAGTACCAGGGAGGCGATATGGACGGGCTTTCCTTCAACCTCGACCCGGCGGGGAAGCTGCCGCTGTACGAGCAGCTGTACCGGGCAATATCGACGGAAATCACGCGCGGCAGGCTGGCGCCCGGCACGCGGCTCCCATCGCGGCGCGCGCTTTGCGAGCGGCTTGGCGTCAGCGGCCAGACGGTTTCCTCCGCGCTGGACCTGCTAAAGGCGGAGGGCTTCCTGCGCGGCGAGGCACGGCGCGGGCTGTTCGTCGAAGAAGGGCTTTTCGTCCCGCCCCCCGGCATGCCGCGGCGCGAAGCCGCGACCCCCGCGCCCGCGCCGCCGCGGTATGACTTCTCCCCCCAGGGCGCGGACCTGGGCCTGTTCCCCTACCGCGCCTGGGCCGGCCTGGTGCGCGGCGCGCTGCTGGGCGAGCCTGGGCTGCTCAGCAAGGGCGACGCAAAGGGCGAGGAAAGCCTTCGCCGCGCGCTGTGCACCTTCCTGTATGAATACCGTGGCGTGCGGGCTGGCCCGCGCGAGGTCGTGATCGGGGCCGGGGTCGAGCACCTGCTCGGCGTGCTCGCCTGCCTGCTGCCCCCCGCCTCGCGCGTCGCCTGCGAGGACCCGGGATTCCCCGGCGCATACTCCGCGTTCGCGCGCGCGGGCCTTGTCCCGGTGCCCGTCGCCCTGGACGATCAGGGGATGCGCGTAGACTTGTTGCGGGACAGCGGTGCGGCAGCCGCCTACGTCACCCCGGCGCACCAGTTCCCCCTGGGACTGAGCATGCCGGCGGGGCGGCGCACGGAACTGCTGCGCTGGGCGGAGGAGGCGCCGGGGCGATATGTCATCGAGGATGACTACGACAGCGAGTTCCGCCACAGCAGCCGCCCGCTGCCCGCGCTCAAGGGCATGGGGAACGGTGCGCGCACCGTGTACGTCGGCACCTTCTCTCGCTCGCTGGCGCCGGGCATCCGCATCGCCTACATGGTCCTGCCGGAGACGCTCGCCAGGAGATATGAGGACATGGGGCTGCGCGGGGGCGACCACGTGTCCCGGTTCGAGCAGAGCGCCATGGCGGGGCTGCTCACGTCCGGGCAGTACGCGCGGCACCTGCGGCGGGCGGGCCTCGCCTACCGCAAGCGCTGCGACGCGCTGCGCGCCGAGCTGCTGCGCATCCCCGGGGCTATGGTCAGCGGGCATGAGGCGGGGCTGCATTTCCTGTTCGGGATCCAGGGTAGGGCGGAAGATGGGCTGATCGAAAAAGCCGCGCCCGCGGGCATCCCGCTGCGCGGCCTCGCTTCCTATTGCAGGGAGGCGTCCCTTCCTCCCCGGCTGGTCCTGGGGTACGCGGGCCTGAGGGACGAGGACGTAACCCCCGCCGTCGCGGCGCTGCGGGAGGCGTGGGGCGTGTGACGCTCAAACGTTGCCTGCGTACACCCAGCGCAGGCTGCCCCTCGCTACTTCCGCCAGCCGGCGGACAGCGGCCGGGTCCGTCGCGGCATACCCCTGCGCCTTGTGGCGGGGAAAGAAGCGCGTGACGTGCAGGGGGATGTCGGCGCGCAGCGACGCAAGCCACGCGGCAAGCTCGGCGATTTCCTCTTCCGTGTCGTTCTCCCCAGGCACGACCAGCGTCGTGACCTCGACGTGGGAAACGGCCTGCGCCGCGGCGATGAACGCCTTGACTGTCGGGAGGTCCCCGCCCAGGCGCCTGTACCAGGACTCCGTGAACCCCTTGAGGTCCACGTTCATCGCGTCGATGAGCGGCAGCAGGTCCCCAACCGCATCGAGGTGAAAGCACCCGTTTGTGACCAGCACGGTCTTCATGCCCCGCTCCCGCAGCAGAGCCGCGCACTCCCGGATGTACTCGTGGTTGAGCAGCGGCTCGTTGTACGTGAACGCGGCCCCGATGCAGCCCCGCGGCGCCAGCTCCGCCGCCATGTCCGCCAGTTCCCGCGCCTGCAGTTCCTCATAGGGGACCTCATCCGGGCCGCAGAAGGAGATGCCCGCGTTCTGGCAGAAGAAGCAGCGCATGTTGCACCCGAACCCGCCCACGGACAGCAGCATGGCCCCGGGATGGAACCGCATGAGCGGCTTCTTTTCCACCGGATCCAGCGCGAGCGACGTCACCCTGCCGTAGTTGAGCGCCACGTTGATTCCATTGACGTTCTTCCTGGCACGGCACAGGCCGGACTGCCCTTCCCGCAGGGCGCACCGGTGGGGGCACAGCCCGCAGACGATCATTCGTGGCGCACCACGCGGAAGCGCTGCAGCGTCACGTCCGCACCCGGCGGGATGCCCGCCTTGCGCCGGGCGATGGCCACCTGCTCCTGGGCGGTGTCGATGCCTTCGAGGTCCGGGAGCAGGAGCCCGCGCCGCCCGCCCCAGCGCACGATGACCCCGTATTCCTTCGGGTCCAGCATCGAGGCGTCCGGGATGTCCTCCGGCTCGCCCAGCACGTCCACGGAGCATCGGATAAGGGAAAGCTCCTCCCCGCGCACCGGCTCGAACCGCGGGTCGTACGCCGCGGCGGATACGGCGTTGCTGATGATTTCCTCCGCCAGCGTGGGCTGCGCGGGCGAGATGGTGCCGATGCAGCCCCGCAGGTCATGCCCGATGTGCAGGGTCACGAACGCGCCGGCGCGGCGGTCCAGCATC